>DASWQK010000208.1:0-10421 GCA_036403735.1 Pyrinomonadaceae bacterium | reverse complement strand
AAACTGATCTACGACGCGATCGACGCGACGGATTTTTATCGTGGGCATGCGGATCCTGATTCGCGCTCAGTCATGAACGTGACCTTCCGCCTGCCTTCGGAAGATCTGGAGAAGAAGTTCGCCAGCGAAGCTACGGCCGCCGGGATGGACGGCTTGAAAGGCCATCGCTCAGTCGGGGGCATTCGCGCCTCGATCTACAACGCGTTTCCGAAAGAAGGTTGCGAAGCGCTGGTTGAATTCATGAAAGAATTTGAGAAGAAGAATGGATAAGACAATTAACCACAGAGGGCACAGAGGAAGAGCCGCACTTTGGTTTTTTGCCTTGTCTCTGGTTGTTGGTTTCCTCTGTGTCCTCTGTGGTTCAAATAACCGCGCCCAAACTCAATCTTCCGATCTCGCTCTCCCGCAGGAAAAACATCTTCGCAACATCAAGCAACTGACCTTTGGCGGCGAGAACGCCGAAGCTTACTTTTCTCCAGACGGCAAGAAGCTGATCTTTCAATCGACCCGCGAAGACCACAAGTGCGATCAGATCTACACGATGAATATCGACGGGTCGGACGTGAAGATGATCTCGAACGGCGATGGCCGCACGACCTGCTCGTACTTTTTCCCGAACGGCAAGCGTGTTCTTTATTCGTCGACGCATCTCGGCGGCAAGCAGTGTCCTCCGCGGCCAGATTTTTCGCAGGGCTATGTCTGGGCGGTCTATGACACATTCGATATTTTCACCGCCAATCCGGACGGATCCAATTTAAAGCAACTGACGACCACGCCCGGTTACGACGCCGAGACAACAATCAATCGCCAGGGCAAGCTGGTCTTTACTTCAAAGCGCGATGGCGATCTCGATATTTACACGATGGATGCCGATGGCAAGAACGTGAAGCGGCTGACGAGTGAACTCGGTTACGATGGCGGGCCGTTCTGGTCTTATAACGGCAGGCAGATCGTCTATCGTGCTTATCATCCGCAAAGCGAAAAAGAGAAGTCGGACTATGTGGCGTTGCTCAAACAGAATTTAATTCGGCCGACAGTTCTGGACATCTGGGTGATGAACGCGGATGGATCAAACAAACGACAGGTGACGAATCTGAACAAAGCGAGTTTCGCGCCCTACTTCTTTTCCGACGGCAAGCGAATAATCTTTTCGTCGAACGTAGCTGATCCAAAGGGTCGCGACTTCGATCTCTACATAATCAAGACGGATGGGACAGGTTTGGAACGAATCACGTACAACGACACGTTCGACGGCTTTCCGATGTTCTCGCCGAATGGGAAGAAGCTGGTCTTCGCTTCGAATCGTCATGACGCGAAGCCGAACGAGACGAATATTTTTATTGCTGATTGGGTTGAATAGAGATGTCGATATTTTCCAGCTGTCTGATCATTCTCATACTGCTCGGCGGTGCTCCAGCTTCGTCCCCGCGCCCGCCAACTCGGCCTTTTGACGAGTTCGGCGACATCAAGTCTGAGGACGAGATGGCCCGGCTGGATAATTTTGCGGTCCAACTACAAAACGAGCCGCAGGCCAAAGGCGCTATTATCTTTTATGGGGGAAAGACCTTCAGAGGTAGATTGCCCAGACAAGGCGAAGCGGAGGCTCGCGCGGCCCGTTTGAAGCAGTATCTGGTTGGAAGACGCGGGATTCCATCGGACCAGGTTATGGTTCTTAATTGGGGCTATACCGCGGAGTGGCACGTGCAACTGTGGATGGTTCCGCAAGGGGCTAGCATGCCAGATCGCGACATCACAATTCCCCTCAAAGAGATCAAGTTTCGTAAAGGCAGAGTCAATCCGCGAGAGTTTCGCTGCCGAGTTTAAGTAAGAAGCGATAAGAGGTGAATATGCGTAGCAAATTCTTTTTCATCCCCGCCATGATCGTGCTGACGTTTGCTGTCGTGTTCGCGCAGCAACCGAGCGCCGGCAGTACTAGAGTCGATCGCTTAAAACAGACTGTTTCGTACCTTGCCTCAGATGCGCTCGAAGGACGTCGCACCGGCACGCCCGGAGCGAACGAGGCGGCGCGTTACATCGCCGGTGAATTCAGCCGGCTCGGTTTGCGCGCAGCTGTCCAGCCCGCGCCACCCACACAGACGCGAGTTGAAAATCTCACGCGATACTTTCAACCGTTTCCGTACGTTTCCAGTGTTCTGCTTGGCAAAGCGAATTTCTTGTCGATACGAACGACTCCCGACTCGATGATTAACTACCGAGTTAATGAAGAATGGATGCCGCTAGGATTTTCTACGAGCGGCTCAATTAACAACGCCGAAATAGTATTCGCGGGTTATGGAATTTCTTCCGCCGAATTGAAGTATAACGATTACGCTGTTTCCAACGCGAAGGATCGTATTGCGATCGTGTTTGCCGGCTCGCCTGATGGCGACAATCCGCACGGCCAATTTGTGCAAGCCGGCCAAATTCGTTTCAAAGTCGCCGCTGCGCGCGCCGCTGGCGCCCGAGCACTTGTGATCATAGCGAATGAAGAGAAGTTCAACGACGATCGGTTGTCTCGGTTGTCCTATGACAATGCGGGCGAGGCTGGCATTCCGGTGATCGTTATTTCAAGACAGTTCGCCGCCACCATTCTCAATTCGGTGCAGCGGTTGTCAGAGTTTGAAAAGGCCGCAGACAGCAGGAATACGATTGATGAAAAACTAAGGCGACCCCTGAGCGGCAGGCCCTGGACCCTCTCGGTTGACGTCATCCGCCGCGAATCGCCTTCATTCAACGTCGTCGGCATTCTGCCCGGCAGCGATCCGATCTTGAGCAAATTGAACGAAGAAACGATCGTCATCGGCGCGCATTACGATCATCTCGGTCGCGGCGGCGAGGGCAGTCTGGCGCCGCGCGAAGGCGATATTCATCACGGCGCGGACGATAATGCTTCAGGTGTTGCGGGGTTGATTGAACTGGCGCGCATGCTCTCAACGCAAAATCCGAAACCTCGCCGCACGATTGTTTTCATCGCTTTCAGTGGTGAAGAAGAAGGGCTGCTCGGATCGGATTATTATGTGAATCATCCAATCGTGCCGTTGGCCAAAACGGTTGCGATGATCAATATGGACATGATTGGGCGCTTGCAGGACTCGAAGTTGATCGTCGGAGGTGTGGGAACAGCATCGGACTGGCGTTCAATGATTCAAAGCGAGAACACCGTGGAAAAGATGCAGGCCGCTGCCGCCAAAAACCCGAGCGCGTCAGGCTCGCCGAATTATCAAGTAAGCCTTAACGGTCAAGCATCATCCACAGGGTTTCCGATCGTGATAGGCGCTAACGGGCAGCCAGTTGTAACGGCGGAACTCTCTAAATTACCGTTGAGTCTCGCCGCGCCATTCGCGCTCACGCTCAATGAAGATGGCTTTGGGCCGAGCGATCACTCTTCTTTCTACTCGAAACAGGTTCCGGTGCTTTTCTTCTGGACCGGCACGCACGACGATTATCACAAGCCTTCGGACACGGCCGACAAAATCAATTATGAAGGCGAGGCGCGCATCGTCTCGTTCGTCGCACGGATCGTTTCTGATGTCGACAAAAGCGATAAACGGCCGACCTACACTGTCGCGAAGAGTGAAGCTCAGGGGCGGTCGAGCGGCTTTCGCGTGTATCTCGGCACGATTCCGAATTACGCCGACTCGAATGATGGATTGAAACTCGATGGCGTGCGCGATGATTCACCGGCGGCAAAAGCTGGTCTGAAGGCGGGGGATAGAGTTGTGAAGCTGGCCGGGCGCGATGTGAAGAACGTCTACGATTACACCTACGCGCTGGGCGAGATGAAAGCGGGGCAAGAGTACGAAGTCGAAGTTATGCGTGATGGTCAGCGGCTGACGATGAAGATCAAGCCGGAAGCGCGGAAGTAATTTGGAGTGCGCCGGCGGCGGGGTCCCCGCGCAAGCATCTCGCGTGGGGTGCCGTTGACGGCCCTTTGGATTGTTTGGAGTTCCGCCTTTAGGCGGAGTCTCACATTGAAAACGCCGCGTAAACGCGGAACTCCGAACAAAGCGGCGTCAAGCCGCCGCACTCCAAAACAAAAAGGCAAAGATTGAATCCGACGCCCGCGCGCCAATTCATCTTTGCCTCTTAATTTTTGTACGTCCTCGCCTTGCGCTCGGACAAGATTAGGCAGGCCAACAGCTGGCGCTGATTACCAGCGCGGTTCGCGATCATTGCGACCGCCACCACCGCCGCCGCGACCACCGCGATCTTTGTCGCGACCTCGGCCACCACCGCCGCCGCCATAGCCACCACCGCCGCCGCCGCCGTAGCCACCACCACCGCCGCGATTGCCGCCGCCGCCGTAACCGCCACCTGGCCGATCAGTTCGCGGGCGAGCTTCGTTGACAGTCAAATTACGACCGGCAAATTCCTTGCCGTTAAGTTGTTCGATGGCCGCCGCCGCTTCTTCGGCAGTTGCCATCTCGACAAACCCAAAGCCGCGCGAGCGGCCCGTCATGCGATCTTCTACCACCGATGCTGATTCGACAGTCCCTGCCTGGGCAAAGTGATCTTTCAGCTCGTCGCTGGTTGTCTGGAACGAAAGGTTCCCTACATAAAGTTTCGTAGCCATTTCTGATTCTAATCCTCTGTGCTAAGGGAGTCGGATGTGGGTCTTTCAATCGCTGATTGAAGTAAAACTTCGCGGTGGAACGCGACGCATCCGGTGCTCTAGCTTCGGCGAGAGCGGCTCCTAACAGTTGACAACTAACCTCACTCTCTCTTCAGCCGAACATCGTCGCCTTCCAGCACGGACCGGCGCCACTATCAGTGTGGCGCGAGAGCAGGAATTAACGTCGCAAGTATGCCAGCCAAGCAACGTTAAAGGCAAGCTGGTGTGGCAATTCGGGCCATCCGATCCCGCTTGCAAACCAGAGTGCTGAAGGAGCCTCAGAAGCGGTGGCGGCGGCGCTCTTTCCGTTGCACGGCAGCTTCAAAAAGCAGCGATGCATCAAGGACTGTGATTCTCTGTCCCCCGTGACGCAGAATTCCGGCAACAGCCTTACTTGTCTGTGATTCTTCATCATTGGGTGAGATTTCGATGTCGCTCGAAAAGACTGTGATCGTTTCCGCAAAAGAGTCAGCTGCCAGCGCCAGTTGTTCGTCACCCCGCAACGAAATGATCGCCGGAACTGCCGGCGGCCAGGCCGACGCTTCGCCACCCGATAGCGCGGTGGGGTCGAGCAGCGTCAGCATGCGGCCGCGCACATAGACGATTCCCAACACTGCCGCGGGAGCGAGTGGCAAAGGCGTGGGATGTTTCGCTTCGGCGGTGCTCTCGACTTCGTCCGAGAAAATACCAAACGTGCGATCGCCGGCAACGAACAACAAGAGGTCGCGCAGTTGCGGCTCTGCTTCGTCGCGCAAGGTGTTGCTAATGTCCGGTTCGGCGTTGCTCATTACTAACTGGGTTTAGGCGGCTGCATGAAAACATGTGGGTCAATGCCTGTCAATACAGTTCCGACGCGCGGGCCCGGTGACAAGCATTCGAGCGGCATCGTAGCGTGTGATACATTTGCCTGCGAAATCGCAAAAACGGCCGGGAAAGGAATTCTGGGTAATGGACGAGTTTGATCGTTATCGCGCGGACATGAACGAAAAGCTTCTCGGTAGTGGCCATTTGGGTATCAAAAGATTCTTTGCGCTCGATACCCAGGCTTATGAGGATGGCGCGCTCGACAAGAGGACAAAAGAGCTGATGGGCTTGACCGGTTCGATCGTTTTGCGTTGCGACGACTGCATCACGTATCACATAAAACAGTGCGCGGACGCGGGCGTGACTCGCGAACAATTCATGGATGCCTTTAATGTGGCGCTGGTCGTTGGCGGATCGATCACGATCCCGCACCTAAGAAGAGCGGTTGAGCGATTGGATGAGGTTTTGGCGAGTTGAGGTGTGAATGAATTGAACCACAGAGGACACAGAGAAATTCAAGCGACGAAATGGATCTTTCTTATTGCGCTCGGTCTTTCTCTGTGCCCTCTGTGGTTAATATTTTCAAGTGGCGCTCGCCCCGCGCAGGAAGGCCTGGAAATGCCAGTACAGGAAGGTGGAAAAACTCGGGCGCCGGAGTTGACCGGCGGACGCGGTTGGCTGAATACCGATAAGCCGCTGTCGCTTGCCGCGCTTAAAGGCAAAGTTGTGTTGCTCGACTTTTGGACCTATGGCTGCATTAACTGCATGCACATCATTCCCGATCTGAAGAAGCTCGAGAAAAGGTATCCGAATGAATTGGTGGTCATCGGTGTGCACTCAGCAAAGTTTGAAAACGAGAAGGACACGGAAAACATTCGCCGGATCGTGTTGCGCTACGAGATCGAGCATCCGATCGTCAACGACGCTGATTTCAAGATTTGGAATGCCTACGCCGTCAACGCCTGGCCGACACGATACTTGATCGACCCGGCGGGGTACGTAATTGGCAGACTATCGGGTGAAGGTGGTTACGAAGCCCTTGATAAGGTAATCGGCGACACCATCGCAGAGTTTCGCAAACGCGGCGAATTGAACGAAGCGCCGCTCAAACTGGTGCTTGAGAAAGCGAAAGTGGGCGATCTGCCACTCGCATTTCCCGGCAAGGTTCTGGCTGATGAAAAAAGCGATCGGCTGTTCATCGCTGACTCGGACCATAATCGGATTGTAATCGCGAAGCTTGATGGGACTTTGGTCGATGTGATCGGCACCGGCGCGCACGGCATGGTCAGCGGTTCATTCGAAACGGCCAGCTTTTTCCGTCCGCAGGGAATGGCGCTGGATGGCGACAAGTTGTATGTCGCCGATACTGAGAACCATTTGATTCGGCGTATCGATCTCAAAGCGCGCGCAGTAGAAACGATTGCGGGCACTGGCTGGCAATCTCATCAGTACGGCGAATCAGGACCCGCGCAAAAGATTGCATTGAATTCGCCGTGGGATTTGCAGTTGCTAGGCCGCACGCTCTACATAGCGATGGCCGGACCGCATCAGATCTGGAAACTGGATCTCGATAAGCAGGAAATCTCGACATTTGCCGGATCGGGACGAGAAGGACGCGTCGACGGAGCGCTCATCGGCCCTACCTCCGGATTGCCGGATGGAACTCCGCCTGGGTCAGCTTTCGCGCAGCCGTCAGCTCTCGCAACCGATGGCCAAACTCTCTATGTTTCAGACGCCGAAGCGAACATCATTCGCGCGATTAATATCGGTGCGAACTCAAAGGTGCGAACGCTGGTCGGCGGCGACCTGTTTGATTTTGGCGACGTGGACGCCTCAGGTAACGATGTTCGTTTACAACACCCGCTAGGCTTGGCGCGATGGAACGATAAGTTGCTGGTCGCGGATACCTACAATCACAAAATCAAGTTGTTGGATCCGTCGTCGCGGTCCGTCAAAACGTTCGCTGGTTTGGGAAAGCCCGGCCAGGCTGATGGTGCGAAACCCTCGTTCTATGAGCCGGGTGGATTGTCAGTGGCAAACGATAAGCTTTACGTCGCTGACACAAACAATCACGCGATTCGCGTCATCGATCTGAAAACGAAAGAAACGAAGACACTGCAAATCAAAGGACTGCAACCTCCAGCTTCGAATCAATCCGCGGTGGCCAACGACGTCGCGCCGAATGCCGAAGAGATCAAACTGCCAAGTCAAAAACTTCGCGCGGGCGATTCAGCGGTCGTCATCAACGTTGATTTGCCGGCCGGCTATCACCTGAATCCGACGGCGCCGCAGCGTTACACGGTTGCGATCGAACAGGGCGGCGAATCACTGAAGAGCGCGCCCATTAATGTGAACAAGACGGCGAAAGGTCTAACGCCTCCGATTCGAGTGCCAATTGGTTTGGGCGCGGGTGCGGCGACTGCGCGCGTGTCCTTTACGTTCGTTTATTGCCGCGAAGACAATACCGGCGTCTGCCGGATCAAGACGCTGCAATGGCAAGCGCCGGTCGAAGTTGTCAACGACCCAAATGCCACGAACGAAATCAAGCTGACAGCGAAAGTAGAATGAGGTCGCGCGCTCGGTCAGTGTGTCATTTCGGATTTAATGTCAGACACTTCAAATCCAACTGGGGCCGGATTGCTAATTTCAATCGTAGCTTTTTGATTAATAGAATCTTCGCCGGTGTCGAAATTTGCTGACGGCTGCAAAGACAGCATGTTCGTGAGCACGGCCGCGCATTCCTGCAAGAGTTTCTGCTGCTCCACGTTGTACTCACTTAGGGTTGAAGAGTACAAGGTGACAGCGCCGTAGAGTTGCTTTTCCTTCAATAGCGGGAACGAGGCCAGCGTTCGATAGTTTTGAAAGTGATCGGCCAGGGCAGGAGGGAAATCCAATCGCGGATCGGTGTTGCAGAAGGGTTTTTGATTGGCGATCACCCAACCGGTAATTCCTTCGCCGAGCGAGATGCGACGATTCTGAATCGCCTCGGCATTTGTGCCGCGCGCGTGTGCGACAATTATTTCGCCGGAGTGCGAATCGATTAGCGTCACCGCGCAGGTCTCGTGTTCGACGGCGAATGAAAGCTTCTCGGCAAACGAGTTGATTAACTCGTCGCGAGTACGGGCCGCATTGACCGACTGCACCAGTTCATAAAACGCCTTAAGTTCTTTGCGTGAGAAACTAAACTCGGAACTAGAGTCAGCTTCAGTTGTTGCCAGGCCGGCGCCGGGGGTGACCTGCTGCGCACGATCTGAGAGTTTCTCGACCGCCTCAATCCCAAACGTCGGCAACGGTTGACCTTTGTGCGCGGCAATCTCAGCTTCAAATTCGGGCAGATGGGTGATGAAGATGCCGATGACGCGCGGGTCATACTGTGAGCCGCTGTTCTTCATCAGAAAATCGATCGCCTCCTCGCGCGTCAAGCCGCGGCGATATTGACGGTCCTCGCGCAGGGCATCGAAGCAATCAACCACGGTCAGGATCCGCGCGGTGAGCGGAATGTCTTCACCTTTCAACCCGTCCGGATAACCGCATCCGTCCCAGCGCTCGTGATGGTGGCGAACAATCGGCACCACCGGATAGTGAAAGGCAACGCGGCCAAGAATTTGCGCGCCGACGATCGTATGCATCTTCATCTGCTCGAATTCAGGAGCAGTCAGTTTACCGGGCTTGTTCAAGATGTAATCGGGGACGGCGATCTTGCCGATATCATGTAAGAGCGCCCCTGCCTTGAGCGCTTCGACTTCGGCTTCGTCACAGCCCATCAGACGCGCGACGCCAGCCGCATAAATTTGAACGCGCAGAACATGCTCGTGAGTGACTTCGTCTTTGGCGTTAATCGCAACCGCAAGTGCTTCGATCGTTTCGCGATGCGCTTTCTCCAAAAGCTCGATGCGCTGCTGCATGTTGTTGCGATACTGCCGATGCCCAAAGTTGATCGCAATCAGAATCGGCGCGCCGATAATGACCATCACCAACCAGTTGTACTGCAAAGCGAGATAAGCCAGGCTGGCCACGGCGCTGGTTGGCAGCGCAATCGGCGCCGCCCAGGAAAGATTGTCCTTCCAGGCGCGGAAAAAATTCACCTTGCCGCGTAACGAAAAAAGACCGGAAAGCAGTCCAACATTTACCAGCACATGAACCGCCGTGGCCGGCAGCAGCGCGACGGTCACGGCCAGAAATGAGTAGTAGCCCGCAATGTCGGTTGCATGAAAACCGTAGTGCAAGGTCGTATTCAGGGCTATGCCTGCGGCTGCGGCAGCGATCGAAATCATGCCCGCCGAAAACAGATTGCTGGAAAGACGACGCACGCTTCGGCGCGATGAAACAAAGCCTTCCGCGCCGGCCACAAATACCGCCGCCAGCGTGCCGTACCAACAGGCGATCAGAAACACGAAGGCATCGGAAAGGGTAAAAGTGATCTTGTCGCGCTTGAGGCTAAAGGTATTCGGGAACAGGCTGATGAGAATGATCAGCGGCACGAAGCCCAGCAAGATCAGTTGTTGTCGCGGCGGATGTTGAGTGAACAGAAAAGCCGCTGCGGCCAGCCATGTTCCCAGGCCGGCCACTGTAACAAAGGTCTGAAAGACCAGAGACTTCTTTGTTGATTTAGCCACGAATTATCAGCGATGTGGAAATAGCGGACTGGAACTCGAGAGCCTCTGCACGTTAAGCGGCATTGCGTCCTCGCCCAGAACCATGACTTGCTCTTCACTTGTGGTGATCGAGCTCGGATCAATCATGTTCGAAGCCCAGGTGGTTTGATTCGCAAACGCCAGCGCACTGCTTGTGCCGGTTGAAAGCGATCCGTCCGCGCAGGCGTATTGGCTGCCCAACACAAATCCGCTGCCAAGCACAAATCCGCTGCCGAGAACGAAGCCATTGGCAAGCACGAAACCGCTGCCCAGCACGAAGCCGCTGCCCAGCACGAAGCCGCTCGAGAAAATGTACGTACCATCTGCGAGGACAAAACCGTCGGCCAACACAAAGCCGCTGCCCAGCGTTG
>DASWQK010000207.1:0-5156 GCA_036403735.1 Pyrinomonadaceae bacterium | reverse complement strand
AAAAAGTCAGAATCGTCGATCGTAATGAACTGCGGCGGGTTCGTCCCTGGTCTGACGCGCAGCGGTTTGACCTTCACATTGCCGTAAAAAAGATCGGACGGCAGATTGGGATCGGACGTGACAATTTGCAGCGTCGGCGCCTGCGCATAAGCGGCCAAAGCGGCGATCATGACAATCAAGGTGGCAATGGTCAGTTTCATCTCTTCTCCTGATGCTCGATGGAAACTCAACCAGAAACGGGGCCGGCTCTGGTCCGGATGGTGTTGGCAGCACCCTTGAGGTCTTTCGAGTTTAGCCGCCGGTCTTGCGGGCTGTCAATGATTTATTCCGCCCGCGATAATCAGACGATTTCCGCACGGATTTGGCCGATAAAAATTATTGACCGAACCGCTGATTGTATTCGGACGAGGCGATAAAGGCCTTGACCATTTCCGCAGCGAGGTAATCGCCATTGAATTGGTTGAGTTTGCCAAGCCAGAACTCGTATCCTGCATAGTCCGTATCCTGCGGGTCGTTCGGATTGCGACGCATATAACCAAAGTACTGCATTAAGACGAACGCGCGATTCTGCTCGGAAGCCGCGAGGTCGGGGTCCTCAGCCACTGCGCGTAAGACCTGCCCCCGCGTCATCGTTCCATTCATCAGCGCGCTAACCAGATTATCGCGTTCGACCGCTGACAAAGGCTTCACGCCACTGTTGTCTTTCGCATTATCGTTCAGCGTGTCCACGAACTGCGCGGGTGTCAGTGACAGTGGCAACGCCGTCAGGAAACGCGCCCGCTGTACGAATTCTTGCGCGAAGGCATTCTTATTGTCGTCCAATTGTTGTTGCCAATTGCCCTGGCCCACGACCACACCCTGACCGACGCGCTGCGTGTCCGGCAGAAACTCGTTGAGCCTGACGATCGGCACTTTGAGATTGTGAGTTCCTCCCGTCGCTGACGTACCAACCCCGTCACCAAACGCGGTCTTGTACATCCGCTCCACCAAATAGCCCGTCTGCTGAAATTCAATTGAAAGAAAGAACGCACCGCTGACGTTGATCCGACAGACGGTCAAATCTGCGGCCCCGCAATTGGTCATTTGGTTGGCCCAGAACGACAGCCCCGAGGTGTCCGGCTCGCGATTCAGAAAATCGAGGTATTGCTCACGCACGAAGAAGGACGTGTCCGACAAAGGACTTGGACCAGTCGCACCGTCGTTATCGATGATCGTGACGCTCGCGGTTGCTTGCGTCCCCAGCGATGCGGCTGAAGGACTGGTAAGACTCACGGTGAAGGTCTCGTCTCCTTCTTTATAAGCGTCGTTGATGATTGAAATGCCAATCGTCTTTGAGGTCTCGCCCGGCGCGAACGTCAATGTCGTGACTACACCTTCATAGTCACAGCGAGCTGAAGCATTGCCGTTGGTTACGCTGCATCCTTGTGAACCGGCATTGTCGCTGGTGGCGAAAGTCACCGTCGAGGCGACCGAGGTCGTGCCCGTGCGAATCACGTTAACGAACACCTGTTGATTGTTTTCACTCATCGCGTAGGAGGGCGAGTTGAATTGAATTGTCGCCGGTGGCGGCAGCGCCGCGGCGTCCTGCGTGACGGTGAAAGTCAAACCCGCAATTGTCATCGTGGCGGATCGCGTAGTGGTTAACGAATTAGCCGCTACCGAATAATTAACTGTGCCGTTGCCCGTCCCGCTGGCGCCGCTCGTGATCGTTATCCAGGGAGCATTGCTGATTGCGGTCCAGGGGCAGCCACTCTGCGCGGTCACGCTTACGCTCGAGCTGCCGCCGTTGGCGATGAAGTTCAGACTGGTTGGCGTTAGAGAATAAGTGCAGGTCGTCCTCGGCGTAAATACCGCGCTCTGCGCATTGGTCAAACTTTTCGGACTGGTCTCAGATGTCAAAGCGTCGATTACGTATGGGTCAGGTTCGCCGCCGGAAATGCCAACAACCGGAAGCAGATTTGTATTCCCATCGCCGTAGCGGGTAGTGATGATGCCGTCAGATCGTAATTCAATTTCGAAGTTGATCGGGCTTCCGTCTCCAAACTGAACGCCCTGCCAGCGAAAGATTATTCGGCTGGAGTCAGGTTGAACCACGTAAACATCCGCGCCGTTTCCGCGGCTGAGATCCAAGTCGTCCCACATGCCTGCGATCATTTTGTTGAGCGAGAGATCAGCCGTTGAGCCGGGTACATCATCGGCGTCGCCGTTCGGACGCAAGGGTGGCGATGAGAAATACAGGTTGCCGTTCGTCGAGATAGTCACTGAGCTGTACGACTGGCCAAAGAACGGGAACGAGAATGGGAGCGCAAAGTTAGTTTTGTAACGATCGTCGAAAATAAGACCGAGTGCTGTGCCACCTGTGGACAGCGCAGCGGGAGAAACTAACGTTGTCGTGTAAGGGTCAGCCGAGTTAACCGGGATGCTGACAGAAATCGTCGCCGGAGTTCCTTCATTGCCAACATTATCGAATTCCCGTAAACGGATCGTTCCCGCCAGGTGACGATAGGGAATATTGACGTTAACACTTTGAATGGCGCCGGAAGCGGCCGGTGCAGCGCTGGTCAGGGGAACCACGGCATTCGTAGTCTGATCGACAAAACTAATGTCATAGAGCGAAGCCTGACCTGAAGCGCCATCATCGCCTGACGCAGTCCATGAAACATTGACGCTGCGGCCGTTCTGCGAAGCGATCTGGAGATTCGTCACTGTTCCCGGCGGCGTCACGTCGTTTTCGCTAATCGCTTGCAGCGATTTGAAAACGTTAAGGCGGCGGCCAGTCAGAGACTTTCCCTGGAGCGCGGCGATCGGATCTCCATTGAAGGCCAGCAGCGAGCGCAACTGATTAACTGAAAGGTTTGGATTAGCCGCGCACAACAAGGCTACGGCGCCGGCCACATGCGGCGAGGCCATCGATGTCCCGCTCAGCACCCCGTAATTATTGTTCGGTAGCGTGCTGAGAATGCCCTGGCCGGGCGCGCCCATCAGGACAGAGTGCGCTCCGAAATTCGAGAAGAAGGCGAGCGTGTCGGCGCTGGTAGTGGCCGCTACAGAAATCATATTCGGTAGCGAATAACCTGATGGATAATGAGGATGGACGTCGCTGTCAGTCGTCTCGTTTCCGGCTGCGGCGACGAAGAGGACTCCAGATTGGGCCAATGCATTGATCGCGTCCGCCGACGCTTGCGAATATCCGCCGCCACCATAGCTCGCATTGACGACGCGAATGTTCGCACCTTTTGCCGGTCCAGACGCGGTCCAAAGATCACGCATCTGCTTCACATAGTTGTAGGCCTTGATCGCATCGGCATCAGTGCCCGAGTTCGTCGCTTCGGAAATAAATCGCAGCGACATCAAACTAACATTCCAGTTAACTCCGACCACGCCGGTGCTATTGTTACCGACCGCGCCGATTGTTCCCGCCACGTGAGTAGCATGAGATTCGGCAATTATGTTTCCCGTGTTATCGCGAAAGTCATAGCCGTTGACGTCGCCGCTGATTCCGGCAATCGATCCGGGACTGGGATTGGTCCAGATATTCGCTTGCAGATCCTGATGAGTGCGATCGATGCCTTCATCGATCACGGCAGCGACGATTTTCTTGTCGCCGGTGGTTACGTCCCAGGCTAGCGGCGCCCCAATCAAATTCATGCCGTAGAGTTGAGGAAAAGACGGATCATTTGGCGTCACATCAGTGCGCAGAATGTAATTTGGCTCCGCATACAGAACATCATCGCGCAGGTTGAGGGCGGCCACGGCTCTGAGCGTGTCAGCCTCGGACATTCGCGCGATCCGAAGACCGTCAATTAGATCCGATCCTGCGAAGCGATCAATTTGGACGGCAATAGGCTCGGAGTCCTGAGTCTGCGAGGCGAGTGGCGGGAAATCTTTTCGCGCGGTGTTCAGGACAGCCTTACCTTCAAAAGCAGAATTCTTTTTGAAGCGCACCAGCGCTTCACCGGGAACAAAATCGGGACGCCGGCGCTTGACGTTGTCTGATGCCGGGGACGAAAGCGAGCGCGTCGCCTGCGAGTGCGGCGTCAACCAAACAGCGCCTGCCAACATCGCCAGCAGCAAGAGAGCGAATATCGTCTGTGTCGAAATGCGAGTCGCCGTCATGAATTAAAACTGGAGTTGGGAATGTGTCCCTTCGAAAAGCTTTGGATGTCCAAAATGCCGGGGTGCTGTCTTAGCGGCCAACAAATATACCGCACGTATTGGCCGAATTACAGCGCTAAGTACCTGCGCAGGAAATGCAACGACGTTTGCTATCCGGCGTGGTAAGATTAGCCCCCAATGGCGCGCCCCGGTGGCGTGCAGTCTCAAAAGCTCGATCTACTTGAACGCTCGCTCGAATTGTTGAGTGAGCAGGAAGCCTGACACCTGCCACGGATGACTGGGAAGCGACTCAGTGCCATCCTTTCTTTGCTCGCGCTGTTCAGCGTGCACGCGCCGCTGCGCGCCTACACGGTACAATATCGCGACAGCTCTGGCGTCATCGCCCGGCGCTGGTTGACTCAACCAATAATCATCGCCTTTTCGACTTCGCTCGTTTCGCCACCCGCGAACATCAAAACAGGCGCCGACGTCATCGGCGCAGCCCGGCGCGCGTTGCGGCGTTGGTCAAGCGTTTCGAACGTTCAGTTTTTCGAAACCAGTTCTTCAGTGCAGGCGATCAGTCCACCGAATGCCGGCGATCGAATTAATCTGATCACGGTCTCTGCCGACAATTCTTCCGCGTTTGATTCGCAGGATAATCCCGGCCGGACGCGTGTGTTCTCAGACAGTGGCGCGATCACGGAAGCTGATATCGCCCTAAATCCAAACGTGCTTTTTTCCACTGATGGAAGCCCCGGCACCTACGATCTGGAATCGACCTTTACACATGAAGTCGGCCACCTGCTGGGACTCGAGCACTCGGCGATTCTCGGAGCCACGATGCAGCCGCGGCAGGCAATGAATGGTCTCTACAATCTGCCGGCGTTTACGCAACGAACATTGTCGGAAGATGACAGCGCGGGAGCGCGCTCCTTGTATGGATCGCGAGCCGGGACCGGATCGCGGTTCGGAAGATTGGTCGCAAATTCTATCGGGGGACAGTCGCAACCGATTTTCGGCGCGCACGTCTTTGCCGAGGACGCTTTGACTGGACGCGTCAT
>DASWQK010000206.1:0-15558 GCA_036403735.1 Pyrinomonadaceae bacterium | reverse complement strand
GGCTTCAGCCAGTCAGTCGCGTAAATTAGTTGCCCCAGGTAGAGACCTTCGGCAATCTGCGTAATTTCGTCGATGCAGAAACAGTCGGGTGGAATATTTTTCAGAGGTTTCCATCGATAATTGAACTGGTAAATCTTCTTGCCTTTGTCTTCGGGCAGCATCGCGGTCTTGTTCGGCCGGCCAATGAAAAAGAATGTGTGCGCGTCGTAACCGTATTGCTGGTGCTCCTCGGTCGTCGCGTCCTCCATGCGCGCCCCGGCGAGCTTTGAGACATCGCGCGTGAATTTCTCTTTCAAGGTGCGAAAGGCAACGGTGTTCGAACAATTGAATGCCGGATCGGAGCCCATCGGCTCGCCGCCTTCCGTCCACTTCGCCAACTCTGCTTCATCGATTGGATTAAATTTCTTTCCCGTCCAGGGCGAGAAGAAACGGAACGCCTGCCAGGCGACATCGATCGTGTTCTCGTGGAATGGCGCCAGCAATCCCGGACTCTGCCATGAAACCAGCGCGCCGCGATAGAAACCATTCATCGTCTGGGGCGCGATGCCGGCATTGAAGAGCGTATGCAGTTTGTCGAAGATCGGAGAAACAGTTTTGTGTTCGGCCATCAACTCGTCCGAGTAAGACTTCAGCATGCGCATGATGTCGCCGGCGCTTTGGATGTCAGCGCGCACTTCATCCAGTTTTGCCGAATCGACATCGCCGTCGACCGGATCAGCCAACGTCAGCGTGCTGAACTTATCTGTGGGCGGAGTTGCGGCAATGGCGGGCGCCGATGTCTGCGGCGTTTCCGGCGGCACGGCGACGTCCGGCATCTCCAAAAATGGAAAGAGGCGTTTGGCTTCCGCGTTCCAGAACGGCTCAAACAAAAGGAAATAACCGAAGTTCTGGTAATGGTACGTAGACGGGTCGGCCTTAGGATCGAATCGCTCTAAGAACTTTGTCGTCGCGAATATGGCCTGGCCCAGGAACATGCCATCAGCGATTTGCACCATCTCGTCAATCAAATAAGAAAGAGGAGGGAAGTTACCGAGATCGGGGTACCGGTAATTCAGTCGAAAGACTTCGCGTGGCGTTCCCGGATAGATCGACGGCGCGCGATGAGAGGCAATATTCCCGCCTTTGTAATCATAGCCGTACTGGCTCTTCTCTTCGTCGGTCGCTTTCTGCAAGTGCCACATGAAATTCAGCAGAGCCACGGTGGCGACATTGACCGGAGCGCCTTCGATCTTATTGAAGTGATTGATGCCACGAAGGACTTTTACGTCAGCCGGCACCGTATCGCCGAGGATCCTTGCTCGCTCTTCGTCGCTCATCGGAAAGTAGCTCTTACCGGCCCAGGGACAGTGGCCCACGATCGCCGAACTCCAAATGAATCCGAGCAGGTTGCCGAATTCCGCGGCCACGCCGTGTAAGTCGCCGGTGCGAAGACCCGGACAAACCCCATAGTAGTGACCATCGAGCGAATCGAATGTTTCACCCAATTCAAACAGCTTCGCGAGCTTCTGAAACGGCAGCGCATCGTTGTTGAAATTGTCCTGCAGCAGCGCCATGTAATCTTTGATCATTTCGAGAATGGAAGAGGCGACTGAGAGATCCGTCCGGATCTCTTTGACCAATGCGTCGTTCGGGTCGGCATTGTTAAGGCAAGTCAGAGTTTTCAGCGTTGCATCCTCGCCTGCCATTCCCGCGGAAACGTTAAGTGACATGATGAACTCCTTGCTGAAGGTTAGCGCGCGATCAATTCGCTGTGATGAACGCCCAGGTGATAACCAAAGAAACTATTCGTAAAGTGATAGTGATTAAAGCCGCCACGGCCGGTGACCTTCTTCCGAAACGGCAGCAGCTTCTCGTAAACTTTGCGATAGGTTTTGCGATCGTAAACCGCGATCGTGTTGTAGCCGCGATTGCCGACGATGATGTACTTGCCGTCCGGCGATACGCGCGTCGCATAGATTCCGTCCAGAATTCTCCAACCGGTTATCTGCAGAGTTTGCAGCATGTAGTGAGTGCTGGTCGCGGTCGCTTTGCGCGCCATCGCGCCCAGGAGCGTGTGTATCTGATCGTTGAGACTAAACAGACGAGTCGTCAGTCGCGGTACGCATTCGAGAAAGCGAAATTCGGCGAAGCGTTCGAGCGGAATTTCCAGCACGCCGTGACTGCCGCCGCTGGCCACGTACAGCGTGTCGTCGTAAATCTCGACGTCGGAATTCAAGTGGCCGGGAAACTCGGCCGCGCTGCTCCAGGTGCGCGTGATCTTCGCCGTCGGCAGATCGATCTCGTAGATGTACTCGCGCACATAACCGGGCGACCAGTTCACCCAGTCTTCGTGGTCGGTGATTAATGAATAGGTGAGCGCATAGCCCACGGGTTTCGTAGGATGAACCCGACAATGCCAGACATTGTTCTGTACCCAGATTTTTCGCGAACGCTTTTTCGGATCAGGCTCCTGAAGATCGAAGACTCCGACCTGGCGCACGTCTTTCTTCTCTGGTCCCAAATCGCCCATGAGAATGTAACGGTGCGTCGCGTCCCAGCGCAGTTCGTGCGCATTCTCTAAATAATGCGGGCCCAGATTAGTTGGGTTCTTCAGATCGTCGGCACGAAAGTGATAGAGGTGGTCGCCCACCGCGCCGATGAAACTTTCGCTGTCCGGATACCAAAGATGATGCGTGTTCGATCGCATGCGATACGAACACTCTTCGAAGTGCATCGTCGACTGCCGCGCGACCTCGCGAATGTTGTTTCCATTCTCGATGTCCAACAGCAGAATTGTTTGACTAAAATTTCCGAGCAGCGCCAGCTTTCCATTTGGGGCCAGCGAGGGATTGTGGCCGGAGCTGATGCCGTCGAAATGTTGGATGTAGAACTTGCGCTCGGGCCAATCAAACCGCAGTATGCCGGCGCTGCCGACGAGGCCATCCAAATCTGGTCCATCCAATGCGTAGTAGACGCTAAAGGGTTGATCAGCCATAGAGACTCCTTCTCTTTGGTTAGTGAGGAATGAGCTGCCGGTCCGGATTGCGCGACCGCCTGATCGCAATCCTCGCCGATTTCAATTGTTAGAGCGCTCGCGTGACGTGGGCTGAGCGCTTCGGCTGCAAAAGAACAATGCGTTAATAAATGACCGGCCAGCGAGTGTGCAAAGCTAAGCAGGCTCGTGAGTGGACAGCCTCTTCGGTAACGGCCTGCGAACGATATGCGGGTTGGGCCGGAAAGTCAATAATTTTCCGGCTCCTGGGCGAAGTCAAATGGCGAGTGGTGAAGACGTACTGCTGTTAGCAAATATTTTGTTAAGGCACGTCAATAATCAAATCTTTGCCGGCAAACGTAAAGTTGGGACGGCGACGTCCTTTCATGTATTTGGCTGCGGTTTGCGAAAGTGCAGTGATCACGATCGGCAGCGCGATCGTGGCGTCGCAATTCACGAATGAGGTCAGCGCACCGCGGCCAAGCTTGCCGTAGACAACTGATTCATCGAATGCGACGGCGGTCGAGCGGCCGCCGGGATGCGGAGCATCGGCAGAGAATTGAATCGCGTATTTGTGGCCGTGAACCTGTTGCTTGAAAATGTGCGCCGACATTTCTGTCTGACGTAGAAAACTCTTGGTGATGCCGCCGCCGATGTTGATGACGCCGGACACGCGCGCACGGATCGCGATCTGGGCCATATCGAGCACATCCTGCACGACGTCGAATTGAAAGTTGTTCTTCTTTTCAAAGCGAGAGCCGGCGATTCCCACCGCAATGCCACTGTCAGTGATGCCGGGACAAAAAACGGGGACCCGGGATTTATATGCAGCCGTCAGCACTCCGTCTTCCGATGCTATCTCAGCCAGCTCACGACCGAGCAGATGCAGAAACTCGCGCGTTGAATATGGCCGCGATTGATCGAGCTGACTCGCAAACCCGCCGACCCATTCTTCGGCCTCGTGATATTCCTCTTCACTCGCCAGCAAATCCCACATGCGACTGATGTGCGAAGCCTCGAGCTCGGCGTCGGTCATGTTTGGATGCGCCTGAAAATGATGCCGCCCCAGGGTCTCGTGAAGGTCATGAAAAACCACCGACCCGGAAAGCACGAGCACATCGACAAATCGGTTCTTTACGACGTACGCCAGCAGCCGGCGCATGCCGGCGGGAATCAGGGCGCCGGATGCGGCCATCATGATCGTCGTGTTATCACCGAGCATGTCCAGCCAGATGCGATGCGATTCAGCGAGTTGCCGGCCCCCAAAGCCTGTGCCTTCCATCTTTTCGAGCAAGCCTGCTACCGATCGATCTCGATCGACCTGGACAGGACGCGTGGGAATCGTCAGGTACTTACTCGGTTTCGGTTTTCTCTGTGTCACCATGATGTTTTGTTCTTCCTTATCCGATAAGAAGTGTGTGCGCAGTGGGCCTCTTGCCCGCTGGTCGGGGCAATAGCCCGACTCTAAACCGCTAAATAATTACGAAACTATTAGTCATGACGCCGCCTACCCTTTGTCCGGTTACTACCATTTACCGCGATGTAGGTGTAAGCGTCGTAACGCGATTCATAAAAATTGACCAACTCGGCCGCTTCTGCTTCCGTCAGTTCGCCGTCTTTAATTCGCTGCGTCACCTGGCGACGGAAACCGTCATGCAACAATCCACGTTCATAGCGGGCCCGCCCGGCGGCTTCGCCCACCGTCGTGCCGCGAATCACTTTCTTGATCAGGTAACCTTCTTCATCGATGTGAATGTGGGCTTCGTTCGGTGCGCCAAAGAGGTTGTGGTTATTGCCCATCACTTCCTGATAAGCGCCGACCAGCATGAACGCCAGATAGTAAGGTTCGTCCGGATCGAGCTTGTGTAATTCCAGTACGTGCTTCACGTCGTGAAGATCGACAAACTTGTCCACCACGCCGTCTGAGTCGCAGGTGATGTCGCAAAGAGTGGCGAACTCAGTCGGCAGTTTATTCAAGCTTTGAATCGGCACGATCGGGAACAGTTGATCCAGCGCCCAATGATCCGGCACCGATCGAAACACGGAAAAGTTTGCCAGGTACTTTGCGCACAGAAGTTTGCGCAGGTCGCCGAACTCTTCGGGGACATACTTCGACTGTTGCGCATAGCGATCGGAGCGCTCGCAGACGTCCCAAAACAGCACTTCGCCTTTGGCGCGATCTTCCAAAGAAATCAGGCCGAGGTTGAACAGTGTGAATAATTCTTCGCGATGCTCAAGCGCGTCGTGATAGTACTCGCGATAATTCTTGATGGTGATCGTTTCGCGCAGGTCGCCCAGCTCGATCACGACTTGCGGATCGTCTTCATCAATCTCGATCGGAGTGATGTCTTCGACTACCGTCTCGATTTCTTCCAGCACATTCGTCACCAGAATCGCGTGATAAGCGGAAAGAAAGCGGCCGGATTCCTGAATGATCGTCGGATGCGGAACATTTTCATCGTCGCAGACCTGCTTGATTGTATAGATAACATCGTTGGCAAACTCCTGGGCCGAATAGTTTGCCGATGAATCAAAGGCCGTCTTCGATCCGTCGTAATCGACGGCCATGCCGCCGCCAACGTCAAGCAGTTCGATCGGCACTTTCATCAGACGAACTTTCGCATAGACGCGCGCGGCTTCCTTCATTGCGTTCTTGATCCGCTTAATGTCGGTGAGCTGTGATCCAATGTGGAAGTGAAGCAGCTGCAGCATGTCGATGCGGCCCGCCTCTTTAAGACGATTGATGACTTCAAGCAATTCGGTGGTAGTCAATCCGAACTTGGCGGCTTCGCCTCCGGATTTTTCCCAGCGTCCCGATCCTTTCGAGTAAAGCTTGACGCGCATCCCGATCATCGGCGAGTTGCCTTCATGGGTTTCGGCAATGCGCAGGATGTGATCCAGTTCGCTCAATTTCTCGATAACGATGACGACGCGCTTGCCCGACTTCGCGCCGGCAAAAGCCAGCTGAATGAACTCCTCATCTTTGAATCCATTCAGAACCAGCAGGCTGTCGGAGGATTGTTCGAGGGCCATTGCGACGTAAAGCTCGGCTTTCGATCCCGCTTCCAAGCCAAAGTCGTAACGCGATCCTTCGCGCAGGTATTCTTCGACGACGGGGCGCTGTTGATTCACCTTCATCGGATAGACACACATGTGCGCGCCTTGATACTCAAATTCACGAATCGATTTGCTGAAAGCGCGTTGAAGCTTGCGCACCTGCGCAGCGACCAACTGTGGGAAGCGCAACAGAATGGGGGCCGTAATCCCTCGACCGGCGAGGTCTTCAATGATCTCTTTAAGGTCCGCCGATCGGCTATCGCCCTCTCCCGGGCGGACGACCAGATTGCCTTTGCGATTTACGTCAAAGTAACCCGCGCCCCAGTTTAATATCCCGTAGGTTTCGACTGTCTGTTCGATCGCGGTGGTCAACTAGCGGTCTCCCGGCCTGCGCCCTTGATAAGCATTAGGTCAGCCTTCAACAACCGGTTTGGTTGCAGATTTCCGGCCAAATTGCGGATTTCTTTGGGGTGGTACGCTTAATCGCAAAATGTAACAGAAAACGCGAGGTCGGTCTATCACTTTTTTGTGACGGAATGATCGTTCCTCGCCGACTGATTACATTATGTTTTTGTGGCGCAAACGACCGCTATCCCGCATAAATCGGGAATCATGAGCGGGTGGGTTATCAATACGTGGCTGTCGATCGCGCTTCAGACTCAAAGAAATCATGAATAGGACTTGACAGATCACCACGCGGGACTATAATGCCTGTTTTTGTTCGCGCGGGTTCATGACGTTTTTCGCGCTCCGCATACCGATCCGATCCACAAACGGCTTCGCACCAAATCAACGCTTCGGGGCGAAGGTCACCAGCATCACTCACTTTTTTCGACAGGAGATCAAATGAACGCTAAAACTGTGTTGAAGTATGCCTCGGAACAAGGCGCAAAGTTTGTTTCGACTCGATTCACGGATCTGCCGGGATCCTGGCAGCATCTGACGTTTCCCATCAGCGAACTGAGCGAAGATTCGTTCGAAGATGGATTTGGTTTTGACGCGTCGTCGATTCGTGGTTGGGCGGCGATTCATGAATCAGACATGTTGCTGATTCCCGACGCCTCGCGCTACTGGATGGATCCGTTTTCGGCCGAGCCGACGCTGTGCATCGTTGCGAATGCGGTCGATCCTATTTCGCGACAGGGTTACACGTTTGACCCGCGCGCCGCGGCCGTGCGCGCCGAAAGTTATCTTAAGAGCACCGGCATCGCGGACATCGCGAACTTCGGTCCGGAAGCTGAGTTTTTCATCTTCGACAGTGTGAGTTACTACAACGAGCAAAGCGAAGCCGGCTATTCAATCGACTCGGACGAGGGTCATTGGAACACCGGGCGCGGGACTTCCGAATCGGGGCCCAACCTCGGGCATCGCATTCGCGCTAAAGAAGGCTATGTGCCGGTTGCTCCGACGGACACTTTGATAGACATTCGATCCGAAATCTCGCTGACGCTCTTAGAGTGTGGCATCAACGTCGAGTGTCACCACCACGAAGTAGCCACCGCCGGTCAATGCGAAATCGATTTTCGTTATTCGACATTGTTAGGCACGGCTGACAACCTGCAACTCTTCAAATACGTAGTCAAGAACACCGCGCGCAAACACGGCAAGACGGCGACGTTTATGCCGAAGCCGTTGTATGGTGACAACGGTTCGGGCATGCACTGCCATCAATCTCTCTGGAAGGGCAGCAAACCTCTGTTTGCCGGAGACGGCTACGCGGGTTTATCAGAAACGGCTCTGCATTACATCGGTGGCTTGTTGAAACACGCTCCCGCGATTGTTGCGTTCGCGGCGCCGACGACAAACAGTTACAAGCGACTGGTCCCCGGATTCGAAGCGCCGGTAAATCTGGCTTACTCAGCTCGCAATCGCTCAGCCGCGATTCGCATTCCAATGTTTTCGACGAATCCGAAACTGAAGCGCCTGGAATTTCGTCCGCCTGATCCGTCCTGCTACCCCTATCTTGCTTTCGCGGCAATGTTGATGGCAGGCATCGATGGAATTCAGAACCGGATCGATCCCGGCCCACCCCTCGATAAAGACATCTACGATCTTTCTCCTGAAGAACTTAAGGACGTCCCGAGTTTGCCTGGCTCACTCGATGCGTCGCTAAACGCTTTGGAGAATGATTACGAATTCCTGCTGAAGGGTGACGTGTTCTCGCAACGCCTGATCGATCGATGGATCGAATACAAGCGTGAACGCGAGATTCAGCCGTTGCGCCTGCGGCCGCACCCGCTCGAGTTTGCGATGTATTACGACGTTTAGGATTCTTCCTCTCCTTAGGAAAAGGGAGCTTTATTTGATCTCACTTGGCAGCGGCACTCAGGTGTCGCTGTCTCTTTTTGGCGTTCTCAACTTCAACACTCTGATCACTCATTCGCTTCAGTGCGATCCGCCGCGTAATATGTTTGCGTGACGCCGCTTGCTGAGACTGTTAACCGGTTATTGGCCCAGTTACCCGATCCACGTACTTCGCAACTTCTCTTCGATCAATTAGTAACCGACCGCAAATCGCTCGAACGAACGTTCCAGCGCGATCTTGCCTTGCTGTCTGATGTGCTGACGCTGGCAGCGTGGAGTCCTCTCTTAGCAACCACGATCGAGAACAATCCGGATTACGTCATGTGGCTGCAACGCGAGCGCGTGGTCACTCGCGTTCGCACCGGCGAAGAGCTGGGCGAATCTCTGGGCCGCTTCGCACTCATCAACTCGCAACTCGATCCCCACGTGATGCTGGCCCGTTTTCGGCGCCGTGAGTTGTTGCGTACGTATCTGCATGACATTCGGCGCACCCGGACGATCGTTGAAACCACCGATGAGTTGTCGAGTTTGGCTGATGCGGTCCTTGAATATGCATTGAAACTGTGCCGCCAGGAACTGGATAATCGTTATGGCTCACCGCAAACGATCGATGCGCAATCCAGAATATCCAGCGCAGAATTCAGCGTCATGGCGCTGGGCAAGCTTGGATCGGGTGAACTGAATTACGCGTCGGACATCGATCTCGTCTTTCTGTTTTCAGACGAAGGAGCTACCTCGCATCATGGTTCGCGCGCGCAAATCAGCAATCGCGAATACTTCATCAAACTTGCCGAGCGTTTGCTGCGATTGGTGGGCGCGCCGACGGGTGAAGGTGCGTCGTATCGCATCGACGCGCGCCTGCGTCCGCATGGACGTGAAGGAGCGTTAGCGTGTTCGGTGCGCGAGGCCGTCAGCTATTACCAAAGCGCGGCCGAGGATTGGGAGTTGCAGGCGCTCATTCGCGCGCGATCGGCGGCTGGCTCAGCCAAACTGTTTTCACGATTCGCGCAGTTGACGGAAGATCGCGTTTATCGATCCAATATTAGCGTCGCCAAGGCGCTCGCAAATGTGCGCACCGCAAAAAACAAGATCGATCGGCAACGCGAGCGTGATGAAAAAGGATACAACGTAAAGCTGGGCCGCGGCGGAATCCGCGAGATCGAGTTCATCGCCCAGGCGCTGCAACTTGCTTTCGGTGGTGACGATCCGTGGCTGCGCACGCCTCACACTCTGGTCACGCTGGGCCGTCTTTCCGAACGAAGCTTGATTAGCGAACGCGAGCATTCGCAGCTGTCGGATGCGTATCACTTCCTGCGTGCGCTCGAGCACCGTTTGCAGATGGAGCATGGATTGCAAACGCACTCGGTGCCCCTCGAGCAATCGCGGCGCGAAACTGTTGCGCGACGAATGAATTTTTCCGGCGCCGGCGCGCTTGAGGATTTTGAAAACGCGTTAGAGACGCACACCAGGAACGTTAACGCCACATTCGATCGCGTGTTTGGCCGGGACCAGGCCAGCGAACTTCCGGTTCCGCGACCAGCCGCCATAGACCATTCCATAACTGACACGATCGCAGAATCCGCGCAAACGGCGGCCGTAATCCTCAGCCAGAAAACGAGCGGACGCGAACACGCGGAATCGTCGATCTCACGAACCTCGGCGCTTATAGAGCAGGAATTACGGGCCTGCGCGAATCCAACCCGGGCAATGTCCTTCACAAACCGTATCGCCGCCGCGCTGGAAAAAGACGACGACGCAAACGCCATCAATGAAGAACAACTCAGGGCGCTGATCCATCTTTGCGATGCGTCAGAATTTTTTGGTGAGATGATTGCCAGCCGCCCGTCATTGATTCACGCATTGCCCGTCAGCTCTGAAATTGTCTCTGCGCGTGACTATCAGCGCGAACTGATGGACGAGATCGCAAACGAAACTACATTTGGAGCTGAACTGACGGCCCTGCGACTGAAGTGGTCGCAGTTGCTGATTCAAATTGCCGCTCACGATGCAGCCGGCGCGCTGGATCTTTCGCAGGTCAACAAACTATTGACTGACCTGGCGAAGGCCACTGTGAACGCATCGCTGCTAATCGCTCGACGCGAAATCGAACGCCGTTATGGACTTCTGGCAACTGATCCACGCATTGCAGTTCTGGCGTTGGGCCGCTTCGGTAGTGGCGGCATGGATTACGGTTCTGATCTGGACCTGGTGATTGTTTATGATGCCGAGCCGCATTTGCTGGTTCGCGATCTCACTCAGGAAGAGGCGTATGCCCGGCTCACCGAATACTTCGTTACCACGCTGTCGAGCATTACTCGCGAAGGCCTCCTCTATCGCGTCGATCTTCGTCTGCGCCCCGACGGACAGAAGGGGCCGCTGGCAACCAGTTCGGCAGCGTTCATCACCTACATTGAAAAGCGGGCAGGCATTTGGGAGTGGCTCGCGTATGTGAAGCTGCGATCGGTCGCCGGCGAATTAGGTTTTGCACGCAGGTTTGAAACGAGCGCGCGCCGGCGAATTCACGAATTAGCTCAACAGGTTGAGGCCAATCATTTACTGGCTGAAACGCGACGCGTGCGCGACCGTTTGCAAAAAGAAAAAGTGTCTCGGCGCCGCTCAGGTCTGAACATCAAACACGGTGCCGGCGGGATGCTTGACGTATATTTTGCCGGGCGCTACTTGCAGTTGCGCGATAACGTACCCGATGATGGTGAAGATAGAAGGACGCCGCAAATCTTACAGCGGCTGCGAGATTCGACGTCGATCGATGAAGAGAATTTCGAGAAGATGTTCACAGGATACGGGCTGTTGCGTTCGGTGGATCATCAACTGCGTTTGATCCTCGGCCGCTCATCAACTGTTCCGTCACGCGAATCCGCGGCGTTCGCTGATATGGCGCGGCGGCTGGGTTACAAAACAGCAGATCAGCTTGAGAAGGATCTGACCTTCCGGATGAAGGAAATCCGTCAGGCGTACGACACGATAATGTCCGTTGAGTGAATTATGGATTCCGATAATCAATGCCCCCGATGCGGAGGCCGGCTGCGCTCATGGAGCGACCTGAATGATGAAGAGCAGGAAATGGTCAAGCGTCTGCCTGCGTCGGCAGACTTTTCACTTGAAGAACGCAAGGGGCGCCATCGCTGGTGTACGCGCTGCTGGTACGAAGATACTGGCGGATCGCCGACGCTTGCATGAAGTCATCGAAAAATAGTCACAGATGAACACGGATACTCACAGATATGAAAGACAGGGAGTGGTGCGCTTTGATTCTCGAAGTGTCTCATTCACACCGCGGCTTCAGCCCGGTGGGTACACCGGAGTTCTAGATATGGAGAACCGTTTCAACGGTTTCCTTCGTGATCAGAGCGAAAGCCGTTGAAACGGCTGTCTGGGGTGAAGAGTGTCTGACGATCACCGGGCTGAAGCCACGGTGTGAATGAAAACGCCGAAGATGTTCCAGTTCAAAAACAATTTCTGATCCGTGAAATCCGCTTTTATCTGTCCGTTTTGGTAACAACATCATCGACTACTAACTACTTCCGCAATGTTTCGCGTTCGCTCATCATTCAAAGGCAAACTCAAAGTCGACGCGCCCTTACAGGCCGTTAAGAATTTCTTTGCAAATCTTTCGCATTTCACAGAGATGTTGGGTGGGGTCGAAGCGATTCGCCGTGAGCCCGGTGGCATCGCGCGCTGGACCATCGCGACCGACACGCCCGTGGGCAACGTGCGGTTTTCCTTTCCCGTCTGCGAAAGCTCGCCGCGAGCCGACATCATTGAGTGGTCGCCGGCCGCGAACGAACGCGAGAACCTCCTTCGCTATTCATTGAAATTCGAGGAGAGCAACAACCGGACGGTCGTCGATATTTCGCATCAGGTTGAACTGCGTCGCAACCGGGCGTGGGACCTGCATCCAGGAGTCGGATTGATGGGTGAAGCGCGTCTTAGTTCAGCATTGCAGCGGCGCATCAATGAAGCGATTGAGGAATTTCTGGTAAGAGTGAAAGAGAAGTTGGAAGCTGGGCAGGTTGACCCCGGAACCCAGGGTATTCAGCGCGTATCTTAACGCTGCGGGTTCTTGTCCCGTAGGGACGAAATGTTTATAGAACCGCGTACATCAAGAGATGCTTTCTCCTTCGTGAGCGACTATGTCGCTCACGAAGGAGCGAAAACGATTGCACTCTGGCTAGTTCGTCCTGCCATAGCTAATCATATTCGCCAGCATCCGATACGCGCCGGGCACGCCACCGCGCAACTCGCGATACCAAACCATGCTCGTATAGATGTAATGACCCTTGCCATAATCCGCGACCAGCAACCCGCCTTTCAAAGGCGCCTCACCCGGATCGTTTGATTGCAGCAGCGCATGAAACTGTGGGTCCCACTCACGCGGATAATAAAGTCCGCGCTCCTGTATCCAATCGCGGAAATCTGCCTGGCCCATCTTGTTCGGTGAATTAAGCAGTGGATGGTCCGGCTCGATGAAAGTGATCGGAGCATTCTCGTCCGTGACGCGCTCGCCTCCAAGAATCAGCTTGTAAGGCGCGAGCTGCGGCCGGTTGCGCTGAGGGTTGGGATTCCATTCATCAGATTTGTGATAGAAGACGATCAGGGTGCCGCCTGCCTGAGCATAATCAAGCAGCTTCTGATTGACCGCGATCAGTTCCGGCTTTGATTCATAGACACGATTGTCGACGATGACGGAGGTGAACTTCGAAAGATCAGCCGCCTTGATGTCATCAACATTTAACTCTTTCGATTCCACGCCGAGCGCGCTCAGCGCCTGAGGCAGACTGAAATCAAATCCGCGAACATAACCTACAGAAAGACCTGGCGCGACGCGCGCTCCTGTCGCGAAGATTGGCACGTCCGCGAGCGGTGAAGACCAACGCGCATCCTTAACGAGAAAGTGTATTGAATTATTCTTAATATGCGTTACCGGTCCGTCCACCAAAAACGTCTCCTTGCGTTTCTGGCCGGGCGCGAGCTTTATGGGCATGTCATTGATGGGATTGCCAAACGTGCCATCGAGCGCCGCCAACTGGCCGCTGAACGGCACGCTCTGGTGATTAATCAGGGTGATCGCAAATGGAATTTTTATCTTAGCCGATTGCTCCGGCGCTTTATCAGTTGTGACCGCCGCCGGAGCGGGTGTGACGCTCACAATTTCGACGGGCGGGGCTACGTCGGTTCGCGTTAGCACTCGCAGCTCGACCTTGGTATTTTCAATGTCCAACAAGCAGCGCGTGTCAAACTGATTTCCTAACCCTGAAGGCTCGTAAAGGTGAGTTGAAACGGGCACGTTAACCGGAGTTCTCACGGGAATCTCCGCGGTCACGGTCGTAACACGCATCGATCCCGTACCAATCTTTTCGCTCACAGTCTTCGCGGTAAGGTTTGGGTCGTTACCTTTTTCCGGATTTTCGGTTTGGCGTAGGGACGAACCACAGTTCAAGAGTTCTATTGGGTGCTCTCCGTTATTCTTGATCTTGATTGCAATGGTAGCTGACGAGCCCGGAGTCACCGGCTGCGGAGCGACCTCGACGTTCAGATTGACTCCCGCGAAAGCGGCGATAGCCCGTTCGAGCCGGTCTCGCATCATCCGTAGACGGTGGCGATCTTTTTCATCCACGGAACTCAGACCATATAAACCTCGTCGGAAGCCTGTGACCAAAACGCCCACCGTGAGCTGGCGAGTTTCAATCGATTGCATCAGTGAGTCAGGCGTAATTGTTGGCACGTCTATTTCATCCGCAACCTCTTTTGACAAATGCAGCCCATCAAGAAAATTATGCAAATTTTGAGCAGGTAGCGGCCCCGCGCCCTTCGCTTCACGGACGAGCGAATAACGAATCATCGGTAGTTGGCCGGGCGTTCCGCCTGGTTGTCCGCTGAACGCGCGAAACCGTGTTGCATATTCTGCGAATGTTTTCGGCCAGGGACCTTGCGTCGCGTGTTGTTGTAAAGCTCGCAGAGCTTCTTCTGCATAAACCACGCCGCGCACTGGATCTTTCTCGTTTGGATCGATGGTAATGATCGAAGTTGAATCATTCGCAGCTTGATTTCCACGCATGCGCACGAATAGTCTCTGCACCTGCCAGGTGGTCACGCCGTCTTTCAACTGTTCCGGAAACTTATTCGGATCAGCTGCGGCGTCGAATGCTTCGACGACCATAAGCGCAGTAGCTTGATGCTGACCGTGGTCATTGCTCGTGGTCGAATGATTCGTGATGATCACGTCGGGTCGCAGCTTGCGAATCTCCAAAACCATTCGTCGCAAACCTTCTTCATGTCCCCAAAATTTAAAGGCCTCGTCACGTGTCTTCGAAAATCCGAAATCTTTCAGCCCAAGGAAGTGAGGTTCTGATCCCTGAATCTCAGCCGCGGCCATGGTTTCGCGCGCGCGAATCGCGCCCATCTCTTCGTAAAGCTCCGGCCCGATTGCGTTCTGTCCACCTTCGCCGAAAGTTGAAAACAAACTGACGGTGTGCGCGCCGAACTTCCGTCGCATCACGATCAGGGAAGTACCGTCTTCGTCGTCAGGGTGCGCGGCGACGCACATCACCGTCCAGGGGTTTTGCAGATCGAGCAGCGCTTGATAGAGCTCAACGCGATCATTAGAAGACGGCGCGGATTGTTGGGCGCGCGGAGCCGTAAACAGCAGCGAAAGAACCAGCAGCGCCAGAGCGGATCGAACGATTTTGTGTCTCATAGAATTAAGCGGATTGCGAGAGCTAGTTTAACCGTAGAGACGGTTACGCGCTACGCGCGGCGAGGCAGTAGCCCGACCGTGAGGGAGGGCTCCCCTCCTCGACAACCGCACTTTTTTCACGTAAAGAGTTGCCTAATGTCCATGCCAACGGAATCGACGGTCGCCAATGACACCGAAGAGCAACTGATCCGCGGCGTCGGGCTTTGGGGCGCGACGACGCTGAACATGATCGACATGATCGGCGTCGGGCCGTTCATCACTATTCCGCTGATCATCGCGGCGATGGGCGGGCCGCAGGCGATGCTCGGCTGGATTTTGGGAGCCGTCCTGGTCGTTTGCGATGGACTGGTCTGGGCCGAACTCGGAGCGGCGCTGCCAGGCTCAGGCGGTTCCTATCGTTATCTCGCCGAGATTTACGGCGCGCAAAAGTTGGGCCGCCTGATGTCGTTTCTTTTCATCTGGCAACTCACTTTCAGCGCGCCGCTTTCGATCGCATCGGGCGGCATCGGGC
>DASWQK010000205.1:0-4129 GCA_036403735.1 Pyrinomonadaceae bacterium | reverse complement strand
CGTTTCACGCGCAAGCACGTGACCGTAGCCCTGGGCGGCGATGGTGGCGACGAAATCTTTGCCGGTTATCCGATGTACTTCGGTCATCACATGGCCCGCGCTTATCTGGCGGTACCGCGATTCCTGCGACGCGGCCTGGTTGAGCCGGCGGTCAATCTTCTGCCGGTGAAAACAAAGAATCTGTCATTCGATTATCGCGCGCGCCGATTCATAGCGGCTTCGCATTATGACGAAGTCGCCCGTCATCACGTGCTCTTCGGATCGTTTACGCCGCAAGATCAGGAATCGCTGCTTACTGAAGATGTAAAGCGATCCAGTGACGCGGATATTTACGCCGATGCGCGGCGGATATTCGCGGAATGTGATTCGAATAACTCGATAGAATCCATGCAGAACCTCGACACGCAACTCTATTTGGCGGAAGACATTCTGACGAAGGTCGATCGCGCCAGCATGGCCGTGAGTTTGGAAGTGCGTGCGCCGTATTTGGATCCGCGAGTGGCTGAGTTTGCGGCGTCGCTGCCGCCGCGTTACAAACTGCACGGCTACACTTCGAAATATATTCTGAAGAAGGCGGCGAAAGGTTTGGTGCCTCCGTTTGTCTGGCGGCGCGGCAAGAAAGGCTTTGGGGTTCCGTTTGCGCAATGGCTGAAGAGCGAATTGCGTCCGTTGACGCACGATCTGTTGTCGCCGGAACGTTTGCGTCGCACGGGATTGTTCAATCCTGAATTTGTCGCGCAGCTTCGAGATGAACACGAACGCGGCGTCGCTAATCATCGCAAGCTGCTTTGGACGCTCCTTTCGTTCGAGCTGTGGCGCGAGAGCTTTGTCGAGACGCCACGCCGGATCGAGACGTCAGTCAGCGCTTAGGCTTGAGTGCGGCGGCTTGACGCCGCTTTGTTCTGTTCCCTCTCCCTTTGGGAGAGGGTTAGGGTGAGGGTCTAGCGGAACAGCGCAACTCCCTCACCCCGGCCCCCTCCCAAAGGGAGAGGGAGTTTTAAGAACCAAATGCCAATCGATCTTCAAATTGCGCATCGCGATCTCTGGAGATATTGTCGCGCGCAAGGCCTCGCCGGCTATGACCCGTATGATGGCCTGAACAGCCGTCTCTTTCAATCCACTCCTTTCAAGAAATCTCGTGTTGCGCGACTCGCCTGGACGCAGTTTCACAAACGCTCGCCGATTAACTTTCGATCGTTGGTGGGAATTCCGCGCGAGCGAAATGCAAAAGCCATGGCGCTCTTCGTGCTTGCGGCGCTCGCCGATTTCCGCCGCGATCCGACCAAAGAAAATGAAGTCGAAGCCAGAGAACTGCTGGACGATCTGATTTGGATGAGCCTGAAAGGATTTCGCGGCGCGTGCTGGGGTTACAACTTCGACTGGCAATCGCGATCGTTTTTTGCACCACGCGCCACGCCAACAATTGTGCCGACCGCCTTTGCTGCGCGCGCGTTGTGTGAAGCTGCCGAAGTTCTTTCTCGAGATGAATACTTGCCGTTCGCTCGCACCATTTGCGATTTCATTCTTAACGATCTGAATCGATCGGAAGAAGCGAGTGATGAAGTATGTTTCAGCTATTCACCTTTGGATCGAACCCGCGTTTTTAATGCAAGCCTGCTGGCCGGCGAAGCCCTGGCAGCTGTTGGTAAATCACTCGGAGAGCAGAGTCTCATCGACTGGGCCAACCGCGCGGCGATTTATGTGATCCGCCGGCAGCAGCAGGATGGTTCGTGGGCGTACGGCGCTGATTCACATCAATCGTGGGCAGACAATTTTCATACGGCTTACATTCTGACGAGTCTTAAGCGAATTATGGCCGCCGAGTCGAACGATCAATTCGATAATGCTCTCCGCCACGGCTACGAATTCTGGACGGAACGATTTTTCCTGATGAATAGTTGGCCCAAGTATTTTCCCGATCGCCTTTATCCAGCAGACATTCACTCGGCCGCATCGGCAATCGTGGCGCTCGTGGAATTACGCGGCCGCATTCCAGGCACGTTGATGCTCGCGGAGCAGATTGCCGGCTGGACCATCGAGAATCTGCGCGACACCCGCGGCTATTTCTATTACCAGCGCCGCCGATTTTACAAAGTCAGGATTCCCTACATGCGCTGGTCTGAGAGCTGGATGATTTATGCGCTGGCGCGTCTGCGCGAAGCGGCTGGAAGATAACGCCGGTTCAGAGTTCGAGCTTTTGGTAGCGCCTTACTTTGCGGTTTTCTTTGCGCCTTTGCGTGAACCGTCCTGCGTCAAAGGTTAATCTCACGCAAAGACGCGCAAAGTGAAAATAAGAACACCACCACCTGATCGTGAAAATCACTTGCCCACAGAATTGTTTTCAACTTAACATAGCGCCCACCTAATAGTTTTGATTGCCGCGTTGTTTCATCCAGGAGGAAGGCAGAAATGTCAGACGAGCAGGACCCGAAGAAAAAAAGCCCTCGGTACGATTCCAGCCGCCGCAAATTTCTGAAAGGTGTCGGGGTCGCCGGGGCCGGCGCAGCACTCGCCGACCATTTCATCTCTCCAGACAAGACGGTCGCAGCGAGTGAATCAGTAAACACCGGCGCGCCCGTCGCCGGCTCGGTCAACATTGCGCTTGATGTTAATGGCGCGAAACGAACTGTCACCGTCGAGCCGCGCACCACCTTGCTCAATGCGTTGCGCAACAATCTTGAACCGGCGGTCACTGGCCCAAAACTCGTGTGCGACATGGGCTCGTGCGGAGCGTGCACGGTGCTGATGAACGGCAAGAACGTCTACTCGTGTTTAGTGCTGGCGGTTGACGCGGTCGGAAAAAAGCTGACGACCGTCGAAGGCTTCGGCTCGCCCGAGAACCTGAGCGCGGTGCAGAGTGCTTTCGTCGAACATGATGGTTTGATGTGCGGTTTCTGCACGCCAGGGTTCGTGACGACGATCTCGGCCTATCTTAAAAAGAACCCTAACCCGTCGCTCGACGAAGTTCGCGAAGCGTGCAAGGGGAATTTCTGCCGCTGCGGAACTTATCCAAGAGTTTTCGAAGCTGCGCTGGCGGCCGCAAAAGCAAGGCCCACTGTTTAGCTTGATTGGATGAGGTCAGTACCGGGAGCGATAGCGACCGGGTTGCAGTTGATATTTGGAGAACGTAAATGCCACAACAACTACAGGCGCAACCAAGCCCGACGCCGCCGAAAAAGAAAAAGATTCGCGTGCCGCGCGTCGTCAATGGCGTCGAACAGATGGTGGAGATCGAAGTTGACGACGTGCCTGGTCCGGGATGGGGGCCAAACGATAAACACACGCTGCTCAACCATCGGATGACGCGCGTCGACGGACCGCTGAAGGTTTCGGGTGCGGCGCATTACACCTACGACATCCGCTTGCCCAACATGCTGTATGGACGCGTGGTCCGCTGTCCTTACGCTCATGCAAAGATCAAGAAATTTGATTCGAGCGCAGCGTCGCGCATGCCTGGCGTCAAAGCAATCATTCAAGCGCCGCTCACAGAGTTTCGTTTCGCCGGATCACCTGTCGCCGCCGTCGCGGCGACTACGCCTGAACTGGCCCAGGACGCAGCGCGCGCGATCGTGATTGAATATGAGAAGTTGCCGCATGTCGTCGTTGCGGACCGATCGATCAAACCTGATGCGCCTGAAGTGTTGCCGAGAGACAAAAACAAGCCGGACGAGAAAAACCTGCGCTTGCAAAACAAGAACGGAGATGCGGCGAAGGTCGCAGCAGCGTTCGCGAATTGCGACGCGATTGTTGAAGCGGAATATCGCACGCCACGACTGCATCATTGCTGTCTGGAAACGCATGGCATGGTGGTCGATTACTCCGGCGGCGACTCGGCCACGATTTACGCGACTACCCAGGGAACGTTCACGATTCCGGGTGATGCGGCGCGCGAATTGGGATTGCCGCAAAGCGCGGTCACGGCGACGGTGCAACACATGGGCGGCGGCTTCGGCTCAAAATTCGGGATCGGCATTGAAGGAATGATGGCCTGTCGTCTTTCAAAAGAAACCAAATCGCCAGTCAAGTTGATGCTCACGCGGTCGGATGAGTTTTTAATGACGGGGAATCGCTCGGGCTCGTGGACAAAGTTCAAAGCCGGCGTAAAAAAGGACGGGACATTGGTTGCAGT
>DASWQK010000204.1:0-4419 GCA_036403735.1 Pyrinomonadaceae bacterium | reverse complement strand
TTCGGAACACCCCGCGGTCATCAGTTCTTCGTTCAAATCCTCCAGGGAAAGCGGCGGACAACTTCTTACCATCTATATCGCGCACACGCGTTGCGAAAATGCTCACGCCGACCAGCGGGCCGTTTGCGCCAGTGATGGTACCGGTAATGACACCTCCTTTCGTCAGCGTGAAAGTGACTGAATCGCCAAGGCGATAGTAACCAGGTGAATCGCCAGTCGGTGTCCTCGACACGATATAACCGGGCATAGTCACAGACACGTTATAGAGTCCTGGCTCGAGTCCATCTATTTTGAAGTCGCCATGCGTGTCGGCCATACCAGTCTTACCGCGCACGTTGCCCAGGATCGAGCCCGCATAGATCGACGCGCCGGGCAGCGGCTCACCGGCTGAATTGACGACGCGGCCTGTGATTTGGCCAGAGGACGTCCCTGACGGTTTAGCGGTGCCGGATTGCGCCCAACACTGCGCCGCGCAGAGGAGCAGAATGACTGTGACAAAGCAGCGAATTCGTTGAGAGATTGGCTGCATCACGGCCCTCCCTGTTTCGGTGTGAGGGCGACGACAAAAGTAACCTCAGTCTCGGAACCGTTCGTGACGTTAACGATCTGTTTTTGTATCGGAATCCCACGCGGCGGGCGAGGGGTCAAACTATTAACCTGGAGGGTAACTTCCCATGACCCGGGCGCCAGATTCGCCATAACGAAACGTCCACGCGCGTCGACTTGAGCACCGTTGCCGTCTCGCGCGCCTGCGCGCTTGCAACTGACGTACATGCGCGAGTCGGTAATTGGAGCATCGTTACCTTCAAATCTCACAGTTCCTCGAATTATGCCGGTGCCGTAATCAATCACGACGTGCAAACCTGAAAGAGATTCCTTGAGCACGAAGTTCTGATTGACGGCGACGCCCTCTCGTTCCATCCGGTTGATGTTCGCGCGGATAAAGCTGGGGCGTTGAGTCGATACGAATAACGAAACTGGACCAGTTCTCAGCCCACCGATTTCGAATGTCCCATCCGGCGCAACCAGGGCCCGGCCACCGTTGCGAATTTGATTGTTTCCAGGTGCGGCGCCGCTGGCCACGATCAGCAGGTTAGGAAGGAGGCTTATCAGTTCTTTCGTCGACAGGGCGTCAGCAGTAATGTAGCCGCTTACGCTCAATCCCGGCACAGTTCGAATTTCCAGTCCGGTGACATCCTTGTCGGTCACATCGAAAGAAACGGGATCGCTGTAGAAGTTGCCGCCGTAAAATTCAGAGCTGGCCGTAACGATGTAGTGCCCCGTGGCGAAGCCGCTGTAATAGAATTCTCCGCGCTCGTCGGTTTGCACTATGAACCCTGGCACTGGCTGATTCTGATCCTTGCGCACCATGTTGAAACCGACGCTGGCCTTTGAGATTGGGACGCCGGTTTCGCTATCTACCACCCGTCCGGAAACGGTGTAGGACGCCGGTGCAGTTCCGACCCGTATATCAATATTCTTTGCTTCGTCTGCTTCACTTAACTCGACGATACCCGGCTTCGACTGATCGTTGGGATCGAGATAAAAGGTCTGTTCATAACCGCGACCGCGAAGCATGCCATCGCTCGCAGGATCGTAACCGGAGCTCACCTTGTAACGGCCAGGCGGCAAATCGAAAATGCGGTAAACGCCGCGGTCATCCGTCTGAAACATCTGGTCGTAGTTCGGAATAATCCCGCCCAAACGCGGATTGCCATTCGCATCAAGCAACTGGAGCCTTATGTGTTCTTCGACTACGGGTTTGTTCTCAGCGTTAGTGACGCGGCCCGTAATTACAGAACCGCGGATTAGTTTCAGATCGACACCGGTGACGTTTTCACCGGCCCCGAGGAGGATGCTCTTGGCAGCGCCCGCATTTGGAAAGTAGTTTGGCGACCCACTTGGCTCGGCAACGAATGCTGGGGTAAGCGTCCAAACCTGGTACTCACTTGGCGCCAATCCCGAAATTTGATAATTGCCTTCAACGTCGCTGAGAGCGCGCGCGGGTGCATCGCGACGATTAACGTTTTGTCCCTCGACTGCCGCGACAGGGATACCGGCGGCGCCCTTTCCATCAATCGTTATGCGGCCCGAGATAGATCCGTTTGGTTTAGGTTTCGGTTCTAATGATTGGGCGTTGACGATTAATGTTAAGAAGAACAGAACACCAACAATCGTGATGAGTGAGAGCAGCCTGCTTTGGATGGGCAAGGGAATCCTCCAACGAGCTTTGAGTTCGGCCCCTGAGTCGCCTGGATCATTTCACCGTCCGCATGTCAAAGCAAGTTTCAAACGCATAATGATTGCGCTAGTCTGAATGCGCGTTACCTTGTAGAATCATCGCGACGAATAAATTGCTATGGCCGTACTGAAAGTTACCGACGCCAGCGGACGCCAGGCGCAACACCAACTTAATAACCGTGTGAACTGCATGATTGGGCGCGCGCCCGACAATCAGATCGTGCTGGATGACCCGCGTGCCTCACGACATCACGCCCACATCAGGGCGACCGAGGACGGCTCGTTCATGCTCGTCGATGGGGTGATGGCTAATGGCCAGATCAAACGCAGCGCGAACAAAGTCTTCGTCAATGGCGAACAGAAATTCGAGCATCCGCTTAAGGATGGCGATCGCGTCACCATCGGCGCCAGCACGTTGCGCTTCGAACAGCCAAAGGAAGAGCGCACGGCTGATTTAAGTTACGACGACAAACCGCTCGGTCATACCCAGTTGCTGATGTCCGCGAAGGACGTGCTGACGACCGTCCTGCGCCAATCAGATCCGGGCATTAGCGGAGGTGCGGTAGCGCCGCGTGGTGACAAAGTACTTGAATCGCTGCAACGCAAGGCGAACATTCTCAGCGAGATCTACGAGATGAGCAAAGCGCTCGGCGCCGGGTTCGATCTCGATCGCATTTTTAAGATGGCGACTGACATCATTTTCAGATCGACGCCCGCTGATCGAGTGGTTGCGTTGCTTTCCGACGGCCTCGTCACTGAACAAAACGCCGACAACGCCAAGTTGTTCCCAATTGCGACGCGGGCACGCGATGAAAAACTGGAAGCGCATGCGCGCAAGATGACCATCGGCCGCACGATCACGCGCAAGGTTATGAAAGATCGCGTAGCGCTTCTGTCACAGGACGCCGCCGCCGACGAACAATTCGCCGGCGTGGATTCGATCGTGTCGCAAGGGGTGCGCTCAACAATCTGCGCGCCGCTGTTTACCGAGGCAGGAGTGCACGGGGCATTGTATGCGGATCGACTTGATCCCTTCTCAGCCTTCAAACCTGACGATCTCGAATTGATCAGCGCGGTCGCGGCGCAGACGGCCATCGCGGTCGAGAATGTTCGCGCGCACGAGCGCCTGGCAAAAGAAGAAGTTGCGCGCGCTAATTACAGCCGCTTTTTGCCTGAATACGTTGTGAAGCAGATGCTCGAGAATCCCGAGTCGTTCAAGCTCGGCGGGGTCACGCAAACGATCACGGTGCTGTTCGCGGACATTCGCGGCTTCACTCGCATCTCGGAACACGCGGCCCCGGAACAAATCGTGCAGCTGCTCAATCGTTACTTCTCAGCGATGACCGACATCATCTTTGCGCACGGTGGGACGCTCGATAAGTACCTCGGCGATGGCTTGATGGCCTTGTTTGGTGCGCCGACGGTGACGCCGAAAGACGCCTCGAACGCTATCGCTGCCGCAGTTGCGATGCAGCGTCGCATGCTGAGCATTAACGACGAGCTGCGCGCCGAAGGCTTCCCGGAAATTGGTATTGGAATCGGATTACACACCGGCGAAGTCATCGTCGGCTATATTGGCTCAGAGCGTCGTTCGGAATACACCGCGATCGGCGATGCCGTTAACACCTCGTCGCGTTTGGAATCAAATGCCAAGGCCGGCGAAATCCTGGTCAGCGAAGTCACTGCGCAAGCCGCCCGTTCGCGTTATCAATTGGCTCCTCGCGATCCGATCACCGTCAAGAACCGCGAACAACCCGTGCCGCTGTTTGAAGTCGAGTGGCAGCATCAGGTGAGCAATGCGTGAGTGGGCAAAGAGCAAAGAGCAAAGAGGTAAGAGCAAAGAGCCAAAAGCCAGGAATTCAGATGGAACATTCGCGGGCCACGTGCGTCTAACCCTTCGCCGTTTGGCTCTTTGCTCTTAACTCTTGGCCCCTTGCTCTTCGCCCTTTGCTCGTAGCCGCTCATGAACCTTCCGGGAATTTTCAAACGACAAATTCTCGTCGCGCGCGTCTATGGCATTCCGGTGCGCATAGACTATCGCTGGTTCATTGTGTTCGCGATGAGTGTCGCGCTGATCGCCGCCAACGTCCGCAAGTATCCACTGCAACTCGGCACCTTCAGAATTCCACCCATGGGTGACGCTCTGGCGTGGACCCTCGGTATCGTCACGACCCTCGC
>DASWQK010000203.1:0-4869 GCA_036403735.1 Pyrinomonadaceae bacterium | reverse complement strand
CGCGGTCGATGCGATCATCAATCAGCGTGGCAAAGATGTCATTTGCATTTATGTCGCGATTGGTCAGAAGGCTTCGACGATCGCGCAAATCGTAAAGACGCTTCAGGATTTTGGGGCGATGGACTACACGATCGTGGTCGCAGCCACGGCGTCCGACCCCGCCGCCATGCAGTATCTCGCGCCCTATTCCGGCGCCGCGATGGGCGAGTACTTTCGCGATCGCGGCCAGCACGCGCTGACGATATACGACGATCTTTCCAAGCAAGCAGCGGCGTATCGTGAAATTTCTTTGCTGCTACGACGACCGCCAGGGCGTGAAGCCTATCCCGGCGATGTCTTCTATCTGCACTCGCGTCTGCTCGAGCGCGCGGCGAAACTCTCTGACGCGAAAGGCGCCGGCTCGCTTACCAGCTTGCCCGTGATCGAAACACAGGCCGGTGATATCTCGGCTTACATTCCGACGAACGTGATCTCAATTACTGACGGCCAGATCTTTTTGGAAGGCGACCTCTTTAACTCCGGCATCCGGCCGGCCATCAACGTCGGCAACTCAGTTTCGCGCGTAGGCGGCGCGGCCCAGATCAAAGCGATGAAGCAGGTGGCCGGCACTTTGCGGCTCGACCTCGCGCAATATCGCGAACTCGCGGCTTTTGCCCAGTTCGGATCGGACCTCGATAGGACCACGCAGGCCCAACTCGCGCGGGGACAAAGACTGACTGAGATTCTGAAGCAGCCGCAGTATCAGCCGATGGATGTTGAAAAGCAGGTGCTAATCATCTGGTCGGCAACCAATGGTTTCACCGACGATGTGGCGATCGAGGACATCCGCAAATTCGAAAACGACCTGTTGAGCTTTATTGAGAATTCACACCCCGGGGTGCTGCAAAAGCTCCGCGAGAAGAAAGCAGTTACGGATGAGGTGCAAAAGGATCTCGAACAGTCTCTGAAAGATTTTAAGGAAATGTGGGCGGAGCGAGCGCAAGCCGCGGGGGCTTAAGTGGCACAGACTTTAGTCTGTGATTGATCCGCGATAACAAAGTGCACAGACTCAAGTCTGTGCCACGAGTCAATGGCCAATCTTTTAGACATTCGCCGGCGCATTAAGTCGGTAAAGAACACGCAGCAGATCACCAAAGCCATGAAGATGGTTTCGGCGGCGAAGCTGAAGCGCGCGCAGGACCGCGTGATCAATGCTCGTCCGTTCGCGGACAAGATGACTGAAGTTCTGGCCGAACTCGCTGGGCACACGCCTGAGGATTTTCATCATCCGCTGCTGGACCAACGTGGCGACGAACGCTATCTCGTAGTCTTAATTACTGCTGACAAAGGATTGTGTGGGGCCTTCAATACGAACCTCACCAAAGCCGGCCAGGTCTTTCTGAAAGAGAACGCCGGCAAGCAGATCGAATTCCTGACCGTCGGGCGCAAAGGCCGAGACTTTTTCCGCAGGCGCGCCACGCTCGCCGGCGAATATGTGGGATTGACCGGCAAAGGGCGCGTTGATTTTTCAGAAGCGCTCGAAGTTGCGCGTGACATCATCGCGCGCTTTACCGAAAACGAAGAGATCGACAAGGTCTTTCTGATCTTTGCTGAATTCAAAACGGTGCTGACGCAGCGAATCGTCGTCGAGCAACTCTTGCCGATTTCGCGCACCGCGACCGCTGAAGCGGATCTGTCGGCGGACGCGAATGCGACGGATTACATTTATGAACAACCGCCGGCGGAAATCTTCACGCGCTTGCTGCCGCGGCTGGTTGAGACGCAAATCTTTCGCGCGTTGCTTGAATCGGTGGCATCAGAGCAGGGCGCGCGCATGACGGCCATGGATGCTGCCTCAAAGAACGCCGGCGACCTCATCTCATCGCTGACGCTGAACATGAATCGCGTACGTCAGGCCGCGATCACACGCGAGATCATCGAAATCGTTTCCGGCGCCGCGGCGTTGTAGTTTGGAGTTGCGCCTTCAGGCGGCGTTCTCAGCTGGCCGCCTAAAGGCGGAACTCCAAACGTCATGGCCGCCGATCGCCCGGCCCACGCCTCGCTTTCATCTCATCACGCACCTGCTGAAACTTCTGCCACTGATCCGGCGTCAGCACCTGTTGCAGTCGCTGATCGGTCTGCTGGCGAATGTCATTCACGCGCGGCTCTGATTCTTTGCGCAAAGTCTGCAACTGCTGTCGGGCGTCGCCGAATATCTGCTGCACTTTTGTCTTCTGATCGGCGTTAAGTTGCAAGCGAGTGGCCAGCTGTTCAATGCGATCCGCTGGCGCAGTAGGACGACGGCCACGCGCCCAGTGAATTGCGTTCAAAGCCAGGATTCCCGACGTAAAACCCAGAATGAAGATCACCACGGCAAAGCCGCGCGCTGGCCATTTATTTCGTGCGACGTTGTTCATAATTCACTTGCCCTCGTCATCGTCGGCGTAAATCGCGTTGATGACTTGGTCGTTCGTCAATTGGTTGTCGTCTTGATCCTGATCAAGGACAACCGTCTCGGCAGAATACGGAACGACTGCTGCTATCTGTTGATTCGTTGTATTGTCAGCCGGCGCCACAAACGTCAACACTGCGAGCGCTGCGGTCGTCGCCGCCATCGATGCCACGATCGCGCCGGTCGCACTCCACAATCGCCGAAAACTCCAGTCGCCAGGAGCCGCTTGCTGTTCGCGCCACGCGGCGAGCACTCGCGTTTCAAAGAATGGATTTGCGTTCCGGGTGTCTTGAGCCGCTTCACTGGTTCGCTCCTTAATCAGCAAACTAGAGATCGACGCAGATGCAAACGCTCGTTCGCAATCAAGACAGGTCGCCGCGTGCACGTGAATTGTCTGCAACTCGCTGTCAGAAAGATCTACGAACGGCGTGTTATCGATAATGTCTGTGATGTGATTGTCTTTCATGGTTCAATCCCTTGCCCGCCCGCTACCGCAGACGGTTCTGACTGAGCCCTCCCTGACGGTCGGGCTAATACCCCGTGCGCCCCATTAATTTCTCCAGGGCCTCTCGCGCCTTTTTGCGCGCGCGAAACGCTCGCACTTTCACTTTCGATTCCGACCATCCAGTCACTTCAGCAACTTCGTGCACCGAAGCTCCTTCTCCGTCTATCATCGTCAACGCCAGACGATCTTCTGCCGGCAACGATTCCAGCAGACGCTCAGCCAGGTCAGCTGCAATCACCTTTTGCTCTGCATCCAGCGGCTGGGCCCTCGATGAGTCAGACACCCTCTCAAGCCACTCGGTTTCATTCTCACTCAAATCCGACGTCACCAGCTCCGGTCTTCGCCTGGCCGCGCGCAAAATATTCAAACAAGTATTGGTTGCGATCCGCGTCAGCCATCCTTCCATCGACCCGAGGCCGGCAAAGCTTTTCATTTGCGCGAACGCCTTCAAAAAAGTTTCCTGGGCGGCGTCCTCCGCCTGGCTGCGATCGCGAAAGAATCTGTGCGCAACGTGGAAGACTCGGGGGCTGTATCGGCGAACGATCTCAGCGAAGGCAGATTCATCTTCGGCACGTGCGAGACGCGCCAGTTCAAGATCCGGCGTTTGATCGTAACCGTTCGACAGAAGCGCTCCTCAATCGGATTCGGCGGACCGGTTTGGAGTCCCGCCTTCAGGCGGCCGCCTAAAGGCGGAACTCCGAACTTACCGCCATCTCCGCTGGGGATCTTATTCGTTGTCGCGCGGTCCACCCTCGCCGCGGCGCGGGCCACGATGAGCTTTGAACTGCGCTTTCAACTGATCGAGCTGCGCCTTCTGCTCAGTTGTCAGGATGGCCAGCATCTGCTGATGAAGCGCAAATCTCGCGCCCATCGCCTTTGCTTGCAGACCTGCCATTTCCGTCAATTTCTGAGTAGCCAGCGCTTCATTGAACGTACCGCCTTCACTCGCCTGGCGCAACTCCTGCCGCTTCGCCTGAAGCTGTTCAAGCAGTGGTTTGTTGCTTTCCATAGAGCTCTGACGGATTTGCTTCATCTTCGCTTTCTGATCGTCAGTTAGATTCAACTGCTTGAAAGCGCCACCTCCGTGGAATCCACGCCCCATCCACGCGCCCCGCTGTCCCCGGCCACGATGTGTCTTCACGGACTGCGCCACGGCAACTGAAGCGACTATCAGGACAACAGCGGAGAGACAGGCTATTGCTAACAACTTAATTTTTCCAAGTTTTTTCATTCCCTTTACTCCTTGTTTTGAATGCGAGGCCCGTTGCCTCTCAACTGGCCAGACACCGAGAACCGGTAAGCAGTTACAAACTGAGCGATTAGAATTGATTCATTGATCCATCGACTCATTGAATCAATGAAACAATGAATAAATGAATCAATAACCACTCGTGTAACGGCTTCCACCGACCCGGTGTCTAGCTGATTAGTGCCGGATTTGTGCGATTTCGCCGAGCACACACTTGATCGAATTACAGGAAGAAAACATGTCAACTGAAATCATTAGAGAACGGCCGTTCGTAAGCGGCTTCAACGGCGGAAAGGTGATCGGCTGGATGAAACTGGCCTCGCAAAAACTGCTCACCAAAAAGAAGCACCTGATAATTGGTACAGCCGGCATCGCAGTTCTGGCGGCCGCCGCTTTCTATTTTTGGGGCAATCAAGCCAGCGCCGCGCAATACCTGACGGCGAAAGTCGACCGTGGCAACTTGCGCAACACAGTTACGGCAACTGGAACGTTGCAAGCGGTAACCACGGTGCAAGTGGGCAGTCAGGCCTCGGGGACGATCTCTTCGCTGTCGGCCGATTACAACTCGGTCGTGAAAAAGGGCCAGGTGATTGCGCAACTCGATCCGGCTGTTCCCAAAGCTCAGGTCGATCAGGCACGAGCCAATCTGCAGCAGGCCCAGGCCAGTTTGCAGCAAGCGCACGC
>DASWQK010000202.1:0-3193 GCA_036403735.1 Pyrinomonadaceae bacterium | reverse complement strand
GAGCGCCATCTTCTTAATCTGCGCGCTCACCTTCGCGGCGACATCGGCCCTCTCGCGCGGCCAAATCGTACCGACGGCGACGACTTGCGCGGCGATGCTGCCTTGTTCGGCCTTCGCAACTTTCACGCTGACCACCGGAGTGACTTCGGCTTCAGATCCAGCTTTCGATTTCTTGAGACGCCAAATAATCAGAATCGCCAGGGCGAAAATCACGACGGCGATCACCGCGATGATCAGGATCGTGTTTCGCCGGCGAGTTCGCTGTTCCTGGACCCGAGCTGATTCGATCGAAACAGCATCGACCTCGTCGGCATTAAGCTTGTCTGGGTGTTGGCTCATGATCTTTTTCATGCATCGTGTCAGAAGCCCGACCGTCAGGGAGGGCCATCGTCACAACCGCGCGCCACCCGCTTACTCGCGCAAGCGGTTCCGTAACAGCCCTTGCTTACGCGCGGGCTTCTGACACTCTCATCATTGCCCCGTCGCCTGTTTCAATCGCGCGAGCGCGATTTGATAATCAAAGATGGCCTGGTACAACGCGGCTCGTTGGGCCACCAACGTTGTTTGCGCGTCCGTGACTTCGACAATTTGCGCTTCACCGGCGCGATAGCGCGCGATTGAGGCCGACAGATTGTCCTGCGCTTTAGTTACGCCTTCGCGCGCCAGCGCGATGCGCGCCGCGGCGTTGGCGGCCTGTGCCCGCGCCGCATAAAACTGTTGCGTAAATCCCTTCGCGGCGATCGCGCGTTCGTTCTCCGCAACTTGAACGCGCAGGTTGGCTTGCCGTTCTTTGCTGCGAGTCACGCCCCAATCAAAAATTGGGATCGTCAGGCTGACTGCCGCCGAGACACCGGTGTGTTCCTTGAGCCGCGGCCCTTTCAACGAATCAGTATCGAAGCCGCCGTTGATCGAATAGGTTAGCGCCGGCAAACGATCGGCGCGCGCAATTTTGATTTCCTGGCGCGCGGCGCGTAGTTGCTGCTCCAACTGTGTGAATTCAGGCCGGCGAGCAACGTCGTCAGGCTTGAACTGCTGATATTCAGAATCGGTGGGCAAGGCGAGCGCTAAATCATTCGTGCCAATCGGGCGCGTGAAATCATAACCGACGAGTACGCGCAGAGATCCGGCGGCCACTTCCTCATTCACACGTGCGCGTTCGAGTTCGTCGCGACGCTGGATGGTTTGCAATTGCGCGCGCGTGAGATCGACTGGCGCGACTTCTCCGCCGCTCAACAAGAGCGCAGTAATGCGTTCGAATTCCTCGGCTGCCGCCAGATTTCCTTCCGCTGCCCGGCGCTGAGCGATCGCCAGCGCTAAACTGTAATAGGTTTCAATCACAGCCTGGGCCAACGCGCGCTTCGCGACCGCAGTTCCGGCGTGCGCCGCGGCCAGCAGAGCCCGATTCTTCGCCAGAGTGGCGCGCAGCTTTCCCGCGACATCCACGTCGCCGGCGACATTCACCAGTCCCTCGTACTCGCTGATTGCGTTGTTCGCGATGAAGCTCGGCGCGCGCGGCTCACCCGGCGGCAGTCCCAGCGCCGGCGAGGTGTAGATATAACTCAGCGGCGCACTAACTTTTGGCAGGAATGCTGCCTGCGCTTGCCGCACATCTTCCGAAGCGATGCGCTCGTTCAAGATCGCGCTTTGATAAGTGGACGCTTGCGCATTCGCCAGATGCAACGCTTCGGCTAAAGTAAGCGCGCTGACATCCGGACTTGATGAATTGATTGATGTCGGTGGGGTTGGTGACGGCGAAGGGGTTTGCGTGTATGACCAGTTGGCACAACAGAGCAACGCGGTCAACGCCGCGAAGACGAACTTCGCTGTCGCTCGATCCGGCATAGTCGCAACTTGGATTGAGCGAGTATACGCACTCAAACCTTAATGAAGCATTAATAAGTTATTGAGAATTAGTTGCGGAATTCGAGGATGTAACCTTCACCACGACGAGTATGGAGCAGTTTGACGGCGTGCTCATCGTCGATTTTCTTGCGTAATCGATTCATATAAACCTCGATCGTGTTTGAGAAGGGATCGAATGAATCGTCCCAAACATGCGCGGCGATGTCCGTGCGCGAAACCAATTGACCGGCGCGGCGCGCCAGAAACTCCAGCAGCGCATATTCTTTCGCGGTCAATTCAATTTCGCGTGCCGCGCGCGACACGCGATGGCTTCCGGAATCAACTATCAGATCGTCGAGCTGAAATACGTCCGGGCGCAGCCGTGAATCGCGTCGCAGCAGCGCGCGAATTCGCGCCAGCAATTCGCGAAATGAAAACGGCTTGGTCAGATAATCGTCAGCGCCGGCGTCGAATCCGCTGAGGCGATCATCGACGGTCGCCCGCGCAGTCAGCATGAGGATCGGCGTGGAATCGCCGCGCGCACGCAACGCGCGGCAAACCTCGAAACCATCGCGCTTTGGCAACAGCACGTCGAGGACGATCAAGTCATAGTCATTAATCGAGGCTTGATAGAGTGCGACGTCACCATCTTCGGCGATATCGACGGCGTAGGAATTTTCGCGCAAGCCTTTCGCGATCACGTTGGCCATGCGCGGCTCATCTTCAACGAGAAGGATTCGCATTCTTGGTTGATTATTTCTCTCTTCGTCCGCGCAGCGGACGATCGACAATAGCCCAGCGATTTATCGCTGGGTAACCGCGCCAATCATATCTCAAAGCCCGCGAAGCGGGCGACAGATGCGAAATAGAACGCGCCAACTCTGTCGCCCGCTCCGCGGGCTCAAAATGTTTATTTGATGTCTCATTCCCAGCGCTCAAGCGCTGGGCTATTTTCGATCGTCGGCTGCGCCGACTAAATTCGATTACTTAATCCTCAACCGAAACGGCATCAAATAGATCGCTTCGCCTTTGCTCGCGCGATCCAGCAACTGCGCGTAGCGCAAACTCTCGCGCATGTCCTCCGGCAGCGCCGAGAAAAGCGCGGCCTGTTGCTTTGCCTGCGCGTCGGCCGCATCACTGTCATCATTGCCCGCGCTCATTAGTTGTTCGAAGAATGTCGGCGGCTGCGGCATGATCACGCGTTGAATACTCTTATCAGCCGGAATGTTCGCGAGCTGCTTCGCCACCTCGATCGCTTTATCAAGGCCACCGTATTCGTCGACCAGACCTTTCTCTTTGCCCTGACTTCCGGTCCACACACGGCCCTGGCCGATCGAATTTATGTAATCTT
>DASWQK010000201.1:0-3024 GCA_036403735.1 Pyrinomonadaceae bacterium | reverse complement strand
GAGCGTGCGCGACGCTTTACGGCTGTGCTCGCAGCTCGGATTGAAATTGGAAGCGCGCGGCGACGGTTTTGCGACGCAGCAGAATCCGGCGGCGGGTACTCAAGTCGACGTCGGGCAAACCGTGCGGGTTGATTTCGCCAGACGGAATTAGTCAGACCGCCTGCGGTAGCGGGCGGTTGATCTTGAATATGGACGCCAATCACCATTAAAGAGCAACCACCCGCTACCGCAGGTGGTTCTGACTCAATGACGTGGACATTAGAACTGCAGCAGGCTTGATGGGCGCGACGACTGACGGTCTGGGCGCCGAGCTCTTTGACAAACAAATAATTGATTTCTCAATAGATTCGCGCACGGCCCGCGCCGGCGAGCTCTTCTTCGCATTGTCGCAACCTGACTATGAACGCGCCGGATTCAACGGGACTTTCGCAGACGCCCACAACTTTATTGCGGGCGCGCTTGAAAGAGGCGCCATTGCCGCGGTTGCGCGTCGCGAACGAGTTCAAGGTCATGCAGATATGCAATCGTTAGTAGATCGTCTCCTGGTTGTCGATGATGTGATTGCGGCGCTGCAAACTCTGGCGCGGAAAGTCTACGAGGCGTGGGGCAAGCCAGTTATCGGGATTACCGGCAGCGCGGGAAAGACGACCACCAAGGAACTAACGGCCCACGTTTTAGCAGAGACCGGTTTTCGTGTATTGAAGAGCGAACGCAATTATAACAACGGCCTCGGACTGCCACTGTCGGTTTTGCAAATGGTCAGTCAGGGACATCAGCCGGATGACTATGATCTGGCTGTACTAGAGATGGGAATGTCCTCGCCCACGCACGAGATTCGACGTCTCGTGCAAATCACGCCGCCTGATGTCGGCGTGGAATTGATGATCGCGCCGGTGCACCTCGAGCACCTGGGCACGATCGAAACGGTCGCCGCGATGAAAGCTGAGTTGATCGAAGGCTTGAAACCCGGCGGTGTGGCAGTGCTGAACGCGGATGACGAACTTGTTATGGAAATGAAGTCAAAAACGGATGGGCCCGTGCTCACCTTTGGAATTCAGAAACCTGCCGACGTGACTGCCAGAGAGATCGACACCTCGCGTTTTGGCTTGGTTCGATTTCGCTTAAGTACGCCGCTGGGTGAGGCCGCCGCCGAATTGCCGATGACCGGCGCGCACAATCTGATGAACTCGCTGGCGGCGTCGGCCGTGGCGACGGCGCTGAAAGTGAAGCCGGAACTAATTGCCGATGCCTTGCGTTCGGTAAAGCCGCCGAAAATGCGCGGCGAGATTTTGAATTTCGCTGCCGGTTTCACAGTCGTTGATGACTCGTACAATTCGAATCCGCGATCGCTGCTGAGCATGGTGCACACGCTGGCCGAAGCCGGCGACAAAGTGAAGCGACGCGTGGTCGTGGCGGGCGAGATGCTCGAGCTGGGGCCGCAATCTCCACAGATGCATCGTGAGGCTGGCCACGAGATTGCCCGGCTGGGTATTGAAGTACTGTGGGGAGTACGCGGCCTGGCAAATGAAATCATCGCCGGCGCGCGCGATGAGGGATTAGCCATAACGCGATACTTTGACAGCTCAGACGAAGCCGCCGCGGCCGTGATCGACGAAGTACGAGAAGGCGATCTGATTTTGGTCAAGGGTTCGCGCAGCGTAGAGACTGACAAGGTGGTGGCGGCTTTGAAACAGAGATTCGCGCCCGCGGGGTAATGGAGTGGCACAGACTTCAGTCTGTGGTTCTCAGAGCGGAAAATCCACAGACTAAAGTCTGTGCCACAAATAGATGATCTATTACATCCTTTACGAACTGATCTATAGCCGCTTCAAAGATCAGGATTGGTATCTCGTAAAGGCGCTGAACGTTTTTCAGTACGTCACCTTTCGCACGGCTTATGCCTCGGTCACGGCGATGCTGATCTCGCTCTTGTTCGGGCGAAAGCTGATCGCAGGTTTGAAGAGATGGAACATCGGGCAACAGATTCGCGAAGAAGGTCCGCAGGCGCATATCGCCAAACGCGACACGCCGACGATGGGCGGCTTGCTGATCATCGGGTCGGTGATCGTCTCGACCTTGCTGTGGGCGAGGCTCAACGGTCTTTACATCTGGATAACAATTCTGGCGACCGTGGGCTTCGGAGCGGTCGGATTCGCCGACGATTACGTGAAGCTGGTAAAGCACCGCAGTCTTGGATTGACGGGCAAGCAGAAGCTTCTGTTCCAGTTGCTGATCGCAATCGCCGTCTGGCTGGTGCTGTACGTCTCGACTCAGTATTTCCAGACGAAGTACTCGTGGAACGTCAGCATACCGTTCTTCAAGAGCACGGCCGATCCGAATGGCATCAGCGTGATCGGGCCTTATCTCTACCTGGGCTTGATCATAATCGTTCTGCTCGGCGCTACGAACGCTGTGAATTTGACGGACGGGTTGGATGGCCTGGCGATCAGTGTGACCTTCATCGCGATGACGGCGCTGACCGCCTTCACGTATTTGAGCAGCGATGCGCGCTGGGCGACTTATCTCGACTTAACACATAGGCCCGAAGCTGCCGAGTTGAGCGTCTTCTGCGGAGCAATGGCCGGGGCGAGTCTGGGATTTCTTTGGTTCAATGCGCCGCCGGCCGAAGTTTTCATGGGCGACGTGGGCAGTCTGGCTATCGGCGGCGCCGTCGGAACGATCGCGGTGCTGACAAAGCAGGAGTTCATGCTGTTGATGGTGGGCGGCGTGTTTGTGATGGAAGCGCTGTCGGTGATGGTCCAGGTCAGCGTCTTCAAAATGACGAAGCGCACGAGCGGGGTTGGCCGCCGCGTCTTTAAGATGACGCCGTTGCATCATCACTTTGAAATGGTGGGCTGGACCGAATCGAAGATTGTTTTTCGCTTCGTGATCCTGGCGATCCTGTTTGCGTTGCTGAGTCTTTCGACTTTGAAACTACGGTGATCGTTTAGAGGCGGGCTACCGCCCGCCGCGTTACGACAGTGGATGATTGGCGGGCAGTAGCCCGCCTCTAAACGGAAAGGC
>DASWQK010000200.1:0-8320 GCA_036403735.1 Pyrinomonadaceae bacterium | reverse complement strand
ATAACCCGCAAAGAGCAAAGCGCTAAGAGCCAAGGAGCAGCTTATTCGCTGGATGGATGGTCTTCAAGATACTTACAAACTCTTAGCCCTTGCCCCTTTGCTCTTTGCATTTTTCTTCTCTGTGTCCTCTGTGGTAAATACTTCTAAGAGAACGAACGCGCCGCCAGACCATGCTTCGCTTCAACCATCATTGCGGTTCTGGCGGCGCTGATCGCTTCGCTGTAATCGCCGGCCGCGGCTGAGGCGCGAATGCGACGCACTTCATTGATCATCCGCAGGCTGTCGCGGCTATAGTTTCCGGACTCGTCCAAAGGGCCACCCGCGCTATGGTCCCATCGCACCGCAACCTCGCGCAGACGCAGTTGGGCCAGAAGGGCCAGGTAGATTAATTCAACATCGAAACCAAAGCGATCGATTTGCGCGGCTTCAATCAAGGGCCGGCAGACATTCATGCGAAAAGCTTTGAAGCCACACTGAGTGTCCCAGAACGGTAAGCCCGTCGCCACCCGCACAATCAGATTGAACACGCGGCCGCCTTGCTCGCGCCGCCACGGCTGATGCACACCAATCAAACGTCGATCGAGCGCGCGCGATCCAAAAGTTAAATCGCATTGATTGTTGCGAATAGGATCGACGAGCTTCGGTGTTTCAGTTATCGGCGTCGAGAGGTCTGCATCTGAGAAAAGCGCGATGTTTGCCTGCGCTGCCAGCAGTCCCAATCGCACCGCATATCCTTTGCCGCGGTTTTCTTCGTAACGAATCACCCGCGTCGCAACGGCGCCGGAATCCTGCAGGGCTTCTTCGGCGATGGCCGCAGTCTTATCGGTCGATCCGTCATCAACCACGATCAGTTCGGTTTGCTCACGCCGCTCTCTCAAATAACCCACAATCTGTTTTAGCGAACCGCCCAGGCGCGCAGCTTCATTGAATGCGGGGACCACAACCGAGAGTTTTGGCGGCACTTTGACATTCTCAATGAATCGCAATTCGCACACAAGCCCCGCGTGCGCCTCGGGGGGTTATGGTTTGCCTGGCGACGTGATGGAGTCAGTACCAGGAGCGGTAGCGACTGGGTCAAACGACAACAATAATCGACATTGACATAATCGTTACCCGGTCGCTACCGCTCCCGGTACTGACTCCATCCTCCAAAGGGAAACTCCTCAAGCTTCAGGCGCCGCGCCCGTTGTGCTATATTTTCGTCAGACTCGTCACCGGAAGTCCTGTCAATGACCAGAAAGTTCACCATCGTTGCCATCTTTGTCATTATCGCGGCCAGCGTCGCGGGCGGCGTGAAGTCCCGCTCGTCCCGGCGTCACGTGACGATAGTCAACTCAGCTCAGACCACCGAAGACAAGTACGAGGCCGATAAGATCGAAGCCGATTATCGCGAAGCGATATCAACCGTCGAAGATCGGTACGCGGGCGAGATCGACTACGAAAAAGCCACCCAGGCAGCAATCCAGGGAATGCTGTTCACGCTCGATCCGCATTCGGTTTATTTTCCCTCGGTTGAGTTTAAGAAACTAAAAGAAGATCAGTCATCGAGTTTCTATGGCATCGGCGTGCAGATTCTGCGTCACGACGACGGCGTCTATGTTCAATCGGTTGTCGACGGCACGCCCGCCTCGCGCGCCGGCTTGCGCTTTGGCGATCGAATCCTGGAAGTCGACGGCAAGAAGGCGATCGACTGGTCCAGCGAAGAGGTTTCGAAGAACGTGCGTGGTGATCGTCTGAAGCCCGTACAATTGAAGGTCGAGCGTTATGGTGAAGAGGTCGCGACCGACGTTAAGATTATTCGCGATGCGGTGCCGCTCCCTTCGATTCGAGTTGCTTTTATGATCACGCAGACCACTGGTTACATCGGACTGGTCGGCGGATTTCAACACACTTCGGATGATGAACTGCGCGATGCGATAGCAAGCCTGAAGAAGCAGGGGATGCACCAGCTGGTTTTGGATTTAAGAAACAATCCGGGTGGGCTGCTGGATCAGGCAATCGATGTCGCGAGCGAGTTCCTGCCCCGCGACAACGCGATCGTTTCGGTAAAGGGTCGTAGTGAGTATCACGAGCCCGCCGTTTACAAATCCAACGGCAGTGACCCTGAGGATGTGCCGCTGGTGGTCTTGATCAATCGCAACACCGCCTCAGCTTCAGAGATTGTCGCGGGCGCAATTCAGGATCACGGACGCGGCCTGGTGGTTGGCGAAACCAGCTTTGGAAAGGGTCTGGTCCAACACGTATTTCAGTTGCCGTACAACACCGGTCTGACGCTGACCACCGCGCGCTACTACACGCCCTATGGCCGCTCGCTGCAACGCGATTATTCTAGCGGCTCGCTCTACGACTATTACGTGCGACACGAGCAGAACGATAATCAGCAGCCGATACAGCCTGGCCAGCCGTCACCCAACGAACAAATGCCGTCGTCACGCGGCTCAAATTCGCCGGCGTTTCGGACTGCGGCAGGCCGCGTTTTTTACGGCGGCGGCGGCATCACGCCGGACATCGAAGCACGGCCGCTGACCGCGACGCCCGCGCGTGGGCGCATCGTTGAAGCTGCTTTCTATTTCATTCGACAGTTGACGGCCGGCAAGGTGGCAGGCCTCGAATCGTACCGCATCGACAAAGTTGATTATGCGCATTCGCCTAAACCCACAGATTCCCCGATTACGGATCGGGTGATCGACGCGTTTCGAAATTATGTGCGCAAGGAGCAGCAGCCGCGCCTGCAAATCGCGCAAGTTGATGCCGACCTGGATTTCGTGAAGCTGCGTCTTCGCGAAGAACTCCTAACCGCGGCGTTCGGCGCCGAGGCCGGCCAGCGAGTGTTATTGGAGAGCGACCCGCAAGCTCTGCGCGCGATCAACGTGCTGCCCGACGCCAAGCGTCTCGCCGAAAGTGTTCGCAATGGCACACCGGTCAGCTTCAACTTGAAAACCATCCGGCCGTTCAGGTTTCCGAGTTTCCCCGCCATGGAAGAGCCTGACGAAATCCTTATCTAATTCTACTGCTCGAAATTCTGTTTAGAGGCGGCTACCGCCCGCCTGATCAGATCTAATGGCGAGCGGCTTTGCCCAAAACTGACTAGCCGAACGGGTACGGAACCGGTCGCGCAAGCAACCGGGTCTTTTCATTGAGATTACCCGCTTGCTGGCGCAAGCGGTTCCGTACCAAGTCGCTAGTTCGACGCACGATCAAGTAGTTCTTGGCAAAGCGATGGCGGGCCGTAGCCCGCCTCTAAGCGAATCAAGAGCTAACTTCCATTTGACTTTTCCTTAGCCACAAATTAGAAGTGGCCTCGCTTATCTATCTTAATTCATGGGGTCCCGTATGAATCGCCGAAACTTCGTCCGCAATGGCTTGCTCAGCAGCGTCGCCCTCGCGACCGTTCACAGTCTCGCCGACGCTTCGATTGAAAAGACCACATCAGTGAGTGCGCCGGCGGCGTTCGAACTCGATGAACTGACTGTCGATGAGTTGCAGAGCGGCATGACGTCCGGAAAATACAACGCGCATTCGGTCACCAGGAAATATTTAGATCGCATCGACGATATAGACAAGCACGGCCCCGCGATCAATGCGGTGATCGAGCTGAATCCTGACGCGCTCTCGATCGCTGCGGACCTCGACAAAGAGCGCAAAGCCGGTCGCGTGCGCGGACGCTTGCACGGCATTCCGGTGCTGATCAAAGACAACATCGACACGCACGATCGGATGACGACCACGGCCGGGTCGCTCGCGCTGGGCGGATCGATCCCGCTGCAGGATTCATCCGTCGCCAGGAGACTGCGCGAAGCGGGTGCGGTGATTATTGGCAAGACGAATTTGAGCGAGTGGGCCAACTTTCGTTCGAGCCACTCGACCAGCGGCTGGAGCGGGCGCGGTGGACAAACCAGAAATCCTTATGTGCTCGATCGCAATCCATGCGGCTCGAGTTCCGGAACCGGCGCCGCGGTGGCCGCGAACCTGGCCGCGATCGGAGTCGGCACTGAGACTGACGGCTCCGTCGTCTGCCCCTCGAACGCGAATTCGCTGGTGGGAATCAAGCCTACCGTCGGCCTAATCAGTCGCGCCGGAATAGTTCCGATCTCGCACAGCCAGGACACCGCCGGGCCAATGTGTCGCACCGTCACCGACGCCGCGATTCTACTCGGCGCGCTCGCCGGCATCGACTCGCGCGACGATGCTACCAAAGCGAGTGGCGGCAGGTTTCTCGCCGATTACACGAAGTCACTCGATCCAAATGGTTTGAAAGGCGCGCGCATCGGCGTGCATCGCAAAGGCTTCGGCTTTAACGATGCCGTCGACAAGTTGATGAACGATTGCATCGACATCATCAAACGACGCGGCGCGACGGTGATCGATCCGGCCGACATTCCGACCGCCGGAAAGTTCGATGACTCCGAACTGGAAGTGCTGCTCTATGAATTCAAAGCTGACTTGAATGAGTATCTCAGGTCACTCGGGGCCCGCGCGCCGATTAAATCATTGAAAGAAATCATCGACTTTAACGAGCAATATCGCGATCGAGAGATGCCCTGGTTTGGGCAGGACCTCATGACCAAGGCCCAGGCCAAAGGACCGCTCACCGAAAAGGCTTATCGTGATGCGCTCCTAAAGAACCAACGAATGTCGCGCAAGGAAGGCATCGATTTTGTGATGGCTAAGAACAAGCTCGATGCGCTGATCGCGCCGACAGGTGGTCCGGCGTGGCCCACGGATTGGATCAACGGCGATCACTTCACCGGAGGTTATTCAACGACATCAGCAGTGGCTGGTTATCCACACGTAACTGTGCCCGCAGGTTATGTGTCTGGATTGCCGGTCGGACTTTCGTTCTTTGGCCGCGCCTGGAGCGAACCAACGCTGATCAAGTTTGCTTACGCCTACGAGCAGGCAACCAGGGCGCGACGCGCACCTCAGTTTTTGGCGACGGCGAAGCTGGGGTGATTTGGAGTGCGCTGGCAAGCGCAGCTTGTTTAGAGGCGGGCCTGCCCGCCCAAATCAGGGTTAATGGCGGGCAGTAGCCCGCCTCTAAACGAATCAAGCTTCGCTCTGCCGGCGCACTCCAAATTTGCGCTCCTAAGGCGCCCAACGTCTTACCATCGATTTATCTTCCACCTTCTCCAACAACTCGGTCACTGTAAAACTCAAGATTGGGTGGACCAGGTGGGGCGCGATTTCCACCAACGGCTCGAGTACAAAGCGCCGTTCGTGCAGACGCGGATGCGGCAACATCAGAAACTCTGTATTGCTCTCGACCTCACCATAGAGCAATAAATCGAGATCGATTGTGCGTGGGCCATCCTTTCGGCCGCGCGTGCGGCCGAGGAGAAATTCGATCCGCAGCAGCCGCGCCATCACCTGTTCAGGCGCCGGTAAAGGATTGCCAACTTCAGCGACCATGTTAAGAAACGGTGGCTGCTCAATTTCACTGACCGGCTCAGTCTCATAGATTGACGAGACCCGGCAAACACACATCGCCGCCTCCATCATGCCCCGCACTGCGAGCAGGAGGTTGCCGGCGCGATCGCCGAGGTTCGATCCCAGCGCCACGTATGCTTTGGTTGCGTGATTACGATGCGTGAACATTGAATTAGAACTCGGGGGTTTGCAGTTTGGAGTTCCGCCTTCAGGCGGCCAACCTAATCGATCGAACCGCCGCCTAAAGGCGGAACTCCGAACGGCGCTCCTCAGCCGCGCTATGCTACACTGACATCGCATCCCCGTGAAGTACTAACTTGAAATTCCAGCGACGTGGTTTTTGATCGCGTCCGGGCGGGCTCGCCGGCCCCGCCATTACACAAATGGCTCGCAAACGTTTCCGCAGTACGCAACGCAACGAACCGGTCACCGACCGTTCTTTCCAGGAATACCTCTATCAGACCGCCGCGCCGCTGACGAATCGCACTGAGTTGATGCGACTGGTGCGCGGCGGCGAAGACACCTACCTCGAACTGAAAGTGAAGCTTTCGAATCCCGAGCGCATCGCCCAGGGCATCGTCGCGCTGGCAAATACCGGAGGCGGGACGATCGTCTTTGGCGTCAACGATCAAATGCGCGTCGAAGGCATCGATCACCCCGAGGAAGTTCAGGATGAGTTAGTTCGCATCTGCCGCGAAGAGATTATTCCGCCGCTGATTCCCTTCATCGATCGCGTCGCTTTCGACAATGGCCGGCGGATCGTCGCACTCGACGTACAAGCTAAGCGCCGTCCGTATCGCACGCGCGATGGCCGCTTCTTCATTCGCGTCGGCGAGAACAAACGAGAAACTTCGCCGGAAGAGTTATCGACTCTGCTGGATGATGCACGGCCGTTGCTTTACGAAGACATCCCCGTCACTCAGTCGACGGTTAGCGATATTGATGAAGCCCACCTGTGGACTTTCATGCGCGCCTTCGAAGGCGCCGCGTTCGAAGAATCCACGGTGAAGGATTATCCGACGTCTGAAATCCTCGAACGCTATTTGATGTTAGGGGTCAGGAGTCAGGACGACATTGCGCCGACCGTCGCGGGCATGCTCCTTTTCGGCAAAGATGAATCGGTCATGAAGCTGCTGCCCCGAACGGCGATCATCGCCACCCGCTTTGGCGGAGATAACGTGAAAGCGCCGATTATAGAGCGGGTTGAGTTGCCGGGTAATCTCGCCACACTTTACGAAGCAGCTTTGCGATTCGTGAATCGTTACTGTGATCTGTGGGACACGCGGCCGGCCCGGTCAACCAGCGAACCAGACAATTCTCCCATCGTAGCGCGCGCGAATTATCATCGCGGCGTTATCTGCGAAACAGTCGCGAACGCGCTCATTCATCGCGATCTCGTGGTGCGTGACGTGACTACGCGCCTGCACATTTTCGATCGCGCCGTTGAGGTAGTGAATCCAAGGCGCAGCGCCGGCTTTGCGCCGCAGGCTTTAAAAAGTATCCGCTTTGGCGTTCAGCAACGCTTGAATCCTCGGACAGTTGCGGTCTTTGCCAGCCCCGCTTACGGCTTGCGCCTCGTGAGCGGCGGCTTGCCTATGCTGCTCCGCCAGGCGCGCGCTTTCTCAAATCGCTTACCTGAGATCGTTTCTTTCAACGATGAGTTTCGCTTGCGGATTCATGGAGTTTGATTTTCTCTGTCTTCTCTGTGTCCTCTGTGGTAAAAGGCTGATTCACCGCCGAGGACATAGAGAGGAAACAGACCAATGCGCAAACGTGCTTCGCTAATTCTCAGCGCCCTTCTCTTCTTTACCCTCTCAATTGAATCCGATCTTCAACGCACCGTTGCGCAAACCAGGACCATGCCCGCGCCGGCGGACGTGCTCGGGTTCACTCCGGGCGACGATCGGAAGCTCGCAAGTTGGGCCAAAGTGGTTGAGTACTTTCAAAAACTCGCGGCCAGTAGCGATCGCGTGAAGTTTGAAGAGATTGGCAAGTCCACGATGAGTGCGCCGTTTGTCTACGCGACGATCAGCTCGCCTGAGAATCTAAAGCGATTACGTGAGTTTAAAGATATTCAGCGTCAACTCGCGGATCCACGGCTGTTAGACACTGGGAGCGCGGACGCCCCCGTCCGCAATGAGCGCGGAGCGGGAACAAAGGAAGCGGGCGAGGGCGCCCGCGCTCCCAGCGATCGGAAAGCCGCGTCGTTGATCGCTCGTGGCAAAACAATCGTCGCGATCACCTGCGGCATCCACTCAACCGAAGTCGGCTCGTACCTTTCGAGCATACTGATCGCTTATCGGCTCGCTTCTTCAAATGATCCCGAGGTTCAGGAGATTCTGCGCAACACGATCATCCTGCTGGTACCTTCGACGAACCCGGACGGGGTCGACATCGTCAACAACTGGTATCAGAAAACTCTGGGCACGCCTTACGAAGGCACCGATCCGCCGGAGCTTTATCACAAGTACACCGGCCACGACGACAATCGTGACTGGTACGCGTTCACCCAGGTCGAAACGCAACTGGTCGTCGACAAGATTCTCAACGTCTGGCATCCGCAGATTGTCCACGACATTCATCAACAGGGCGCGTTTGGATCGCGTTTGTTTCTGCCGCCATACATGCAACCGGTCGAGCCGAATGTTCCAAAGCAAATGGTCGAAGGGTACACAGAACTCGGCAATTATCTCGCGAAAGAAATGCGCGCCACCGGCTACAAGGGGATCACGACTGATTCGACTTACGACGCGTGGTCGCCTTCGCGCGCGTACTCGCATTATCACGGCGGCGTGCGCATCTTGCAGGAGACTGCGTCGTGCCGGCTGGCCACGCCGATCACCGTGAAGTTCGAACAACTGCGTGCCGGTGAAGGCTATGATCCACGCAAAGA
>DASWQK010000199.1:0-3669 GCA_036403735.1 Pyrinomonadaceae bacterium | reverse complement strand
AGCTTGCTTACTTTCGATCTATCTCTTGAGATGAGCAGCTCTGTTCCGATGGGCGCCGCCACTAACGCGATTGCGATCGGGCCCTTGGTCAACACTCCCAATCCGAGTGCGGCATAGCCAACTAGAACCAGGACGTTCCCATGATTGGAGTTCGATGTGACTACGATCGTGAAGCACGCAAGACCTATCGTCACGAAGAGCGTCAGCAGCATGTCACTCATCGCCATGCGCGCGAAAGACAGAAACAAGTAACTCGAACCGAGCATAGCAGCGGCCAGAACTCCCTCACGCACACCGCCGAATCGAAATCCAAGGAAGTAGATCACGCCCAGCGTGCAAAGCGCCGCGATCACACCTGGCACTCGCGCCGCGCCATAGCTTGCCCCGAAAATTTTGTAAGACAATCCGATCAGCCAGTACGTCAGCGGAGGCTTGTTCAGGACTTGTTCATCCGGCGCGTGCGGCGCGAGCCACTCGCCACGTTCGATCATCAGTCGCGCGCCGAGGGCAAAGTAACTTTCGGCGCGCACGAATTCCTTGTACGCCCAGATGCCGTTTGCGAAAATAATCGACGCCAGCGCAATGATGATAAGGAGACTGCGATGTTGCTTGAGTAGATCCATTCTCTTTTCAGATCCTGCGTTAATCTGTTAACCGATGATGAAATGTAACGCAAGCTGTTAGCTTGCGCGTAGACTGGCAGTTTGTTTGATGGCTCAGCCCTGCTGATGCGCGGCAAGTCTCTGACTTGCCGGCGAGTTGGCCCAGGAGTCGGTGGTCTATGACCGCAGAAGCATCGGGTCGAAGACCAGGAGTAGAAATCGCCTCATCGGCAAGTCAAAGACTTGCCGCGCATCAGTGTGGCCAAGCCATCCAACAGTGTAGCCTGGCTCTGGCTAGGGGCTCGCCGAGCTTACCAAACGACAAATACTGGACACAGCCAGTCTTCATTACCTCGATTGAAACTCACTCAATCGGGTGTTAGACTCGGGCATTGAAATTCAAACCCCTTTCATCGACTAACCGGCGGTAATCAAGCATGCAGGCACTAATATTGGCAGGTGGAAAAGGCACACGGCTGCGTCCACTGACCGTTTACACCCCGAAACCTGTCGTTCCAATTTGCAACCGGCCGTTTCTGCTTTATCAACTCGACACGCTGCGTCGTGCGGGCGTCACCGACATAACTCTTTCGCTTTCTTATCAGCCGGAAAAGATTGAACAGCAACTCGGAGATGGATCGAATTTCGGGGTGAAGCTCAAGTACACCGTCGAGCCGCAGCCGATGGGTACGGCCGGAGCCTACAAATTTGCCGAAGAATTGATCCGTGAACCGACGGTGGTCTTCAACGGCGATGTCCTGACGGATCTGGATTTGAAAGCGATGATTCGTCAACACAAGGAGCGACAGGCGACCGCGTCGATTTTCTTAATTCCGGTCGAGGATGCCAGCATGTATGGCGTCGTCGAAACTGCCGAAGATGGCCGTGTCCAGCGTTTCGTGGAAAAGCCCAAGCCGGGCGAGACGAATTGTCGAAACATTAATGCAGGCGCCTATGTTTTGGAACCAAAGGTTCTCGACCTGATTCCCAAAGGCGAAAATTATTCGTTCGAATATGGCTTGTTTCCAAACCTGCTGGAAAAAGGCGAGGCCTTCTTTGCGCATGTTCCGCCGCGAACCTACTGGATGGACATCGGCACGCCGGCGCGATACCTGCAAGCGCATCACGACATGCTCGCAAATCGTGTCACACGTTTTCATCTTAAAGATCGCCGCGGCGATTTCGATTCGGCCACGACTTCCGAGATTGATGACCTTTCAATCGTCGCCGACGATTGCACGATCAAGCCGGGCGTCGAGATTATTAATTCAGTCCTTGCCAAAGGATGCTACATAGAAGAGCGCGCCCGGATTGAGAATTCAGTGATTTGGAGCCACACGCGCGTTGGTGCTGCAGCGAATGTAAAAGGCGCAATCATCGGACGCGGATGTCATATCGGCCGATCGAGCCTGGTTGGACCAGGCGCGGTGCTCGGTGATAAGACATCATTGACTGATTACACAAAGACCTGCGTGTGATTTGCATCTGCTTCGTTTAGAGTCGGCACTTGTGCCGACGCGCCGGACAAGTCCGGCGTCTAAACGTCAAAGGAACTCATGATGAACTTCAACAGTTTTCGCGCTTACGACATTCGCGGCGTTTACCCCACTGATCTCGATGAAGAGGCCTTCTATCGAATCGCGAAAGCTTACACGTATCTCTTTCACCCAAAGACCGTGGTCGTCGGCATGGACGCGCGCGAGTCTGGGCCAGCATTAAAGAAAGCTCTCACCGACGGTTTTGTGGATGCCGGCGTGAACGTCGTCGACATCGGCGGCATCACCACCGACATGATCTACTACGCAGTCGGCTCAGCGGAGGAATACTCGGGCGGCATAGTCGTATCGGCTTCTCATAATCCGAAAGAATACAACGGCGCAAAGATGGTCCGTGAAAAGGCCGCAGCGATATCTTCCGATAACGGTCTCTTCGAAATTCGCGACATTATCAAAGCTGATAAAGACAAAAGCGTCACGTCGGAAACCAAAGGTACAGTGACCGAGAAAAATGTGTTCAATGATTATGTCGAACACGTTCTCAGCTTCATCGATCGCGATACAATCAAGCCATTTCATCTCGTGGCCAACGCAAACTTCGGCTACGTCGGCCGCGGTGTTCAGATCATCGCGGACAAATTGAGACTGAATCTAACGAGGCTGAATTGGGAACCGGACGGGACATTTCCGAAAGGCACGCCTGATCCGATGCAGGAGGCAAATCGCGCGGAGACGGAAGAGTTGATGCGCAAATCGAAATTCGATTTTGCGGCTATCTGGGACGCCGACGCCGACCGTTGCATGTTTATGGATGAGAAAGGTGAATTCATTTCGGGCGCTTACGTAACGGCGATGCTCGCGGACGTTTTGCTGACCAAGCGCGGCGGCAATAACAAGATCATTTTCGATCCGCGCGTGATTTGGCCGACGATGAAAGTCTGCCGGCAACACGGCGCGGAAGCGATCATCACCAAGAGCGGTCATGCGTTCATCAAGGACCGCATGCGAAAAGAAGATGCGATCTTCGCCGGCGAGATGAGCGCCCATTATTACTTCCGCGAAAACTTTTATGCCGATAACGGGGTGATTCCCTTTCTACTCGTGCTCGAACAACTGTCGCGCACCGGCAAGTCATTTTCAGAGACGATGCGGCCCTTTATGGAAGGCCACTACATGTCCGGCGAGCTGAATTACAAGGTTGCCGACGTACAGAAGACGATCGACGCGGTGAAGGATCGCTTTAGCAAAGAGGGCGCGGAAGATTTCACTGACGGCTATTCCCTGGCAACTGACGATTGGCGATTCAACATTCGGTCATCGAACACTGAACCTTTGCTCCGCTTGAATATCGAAGCCCGCAAACCGGGCCTGGTAGAAAAGATCCTCGCCGAGATTGAACCAATTATCGGATCGAAGCCTCACTGATCTTTTTGTTTGGAGTTCCGCCTTCAGGCGGCAACCAGCTGTTCAAATAGGGCCGTCTGAAGACGGAACTCCAAACATCGGCTGCGGCACAGGCCTTGCCAATTCAACCGCGCAAGTACGACTACAAAACGAACGGAGGAATTCGA
>DASWQK010000198.1:0-14041 GCA_036403735.1 Pyrinomonadaceae bacterium | reverse complement strand
TGTCGCGGGCGGGAGCTGAATCTGTAGATGCCGCACGCGACGAATGGTGGATCGGTCTGCGTGACGCCGAGCGCGAGCATTACTTGAACCAGGGCGGTGACTTCAATGTGGACGAGGCAAAATATCGCTTGGGTTTCGAAGCCGCAATGCATCCAGAGTGTCGCGGTAAATCGTGTAATGACGCGAAGGCTCATCTGAAAACCAAATACGGCGACGATGCCGAGGCTCCACCATTCCGCGAAGGATATGCGCGCGGTCAACACTATTTGATTTACGTCGTCCAGACTCATAAAGGCAAACCGCAAGACGCGGCGCGTTCCCAGCGCGCTGCCTAAAGAGGTTTTGACCCGCGCATCTTGCGCGTGGATTCACGGGCGGGACACACGTGCCACATTCGATGATGTTAGAATCTTCGTCGCGATTGTTGTAGGAAAAGATTTGAGGAACCTGTGGGCCTCACCCCACTTCCTCATTAACTGTATCGCGGCGGAGAATGAAGTCTGAAAGATACGATTATTAACATCGCTCTGGTTATAGGGATCCTCGGCGGCAGCTACGTCATTACTCATTTCTTCGCGCGCGCCATGTACGTTAGGTGCCGTGATTGTGGAACGCTTAACGCGAGACGTCGATCCGCGTGCCGGCAGTGCAGTTCCAATCTGAGGAAGTGAAGTTCAGTATTTTCGATAACGTCTTGCCAGCAGATAATCGGCAACCAGAACAGCCAACGCCAGAAACGGCAAAAGGTGAATGGCCTTTGTTCCGTGAAAGACGAACACGCCCAGCGAGTAAAATATCATCAACACTATTACGATTATCCACGCCATGAATTAGCGATAGTCCTTTCGGCCAATCAGACACTATCCAGCACTTCGACCTGATCCGGGGGGTTGATTGACCTGCGCCGAGTCACGATTAGCACGCCGGCAAATATCAGCATTGATGACATTATTGCGCGTAGCCCAAGTGATTCACCCAGCATGATCGGCGCGAGTGCGAAGGCAATCAACGGTTGCAGGTAGACGTAGACGGCGACGGTGCTGGGGGCTACGCGCGACAAGGCCCACGCGTTGAGGTAATAAGCGAGCACCGTTGGGATGAGCAGAATGTAGAGAGTTGCCAGCCAAAAACTAAAATGCAGATTCGCAAACGACGTATGCAACGTTGAAGCAATGCCGATCGGCGCAGTTGGAATTATGGCGACGATGAAGATCCACGTCGTCGTCGTTAATGCGCCGTAGGAATGAACCAGTCTCTTTGAGAATGCGATGTATGCTCCATACATCAAGGCGCTGGCGAGAATCAGCAAGTCCCCCAGCCGTGAACCGTTGGCGAGATCTGCGCGAGCCGGCCTAATCAGGAAAAACACTCCAACCGCTGCCAATGCGATTCCAATGAATCGTCGCAGAGATGCGCGCTCTGTCCCGATCAGTGCGCCAATCAATAGGGTGAAGACTGGAATCGTCGTGCTAATCAGAACGGTGTTAACCACGGTCGTGAGCTTCAATCCGGTGGCGAATAACCATTGATTGAAAACTACGCCCAACAGGGCGCAAAGAACGAGCAACCACCAATCCTTTTTGTTGATGCGCGCAAACCCACCGCGAAGCCTGCAAATGATCGTAAGCATCATCGCCGCCCCGGCAATGCGTAGGGCCGAGAGTCCAAACACGGGCATCACGCGCAAAACAATCTTCCCGGGAATTCCCCAGGTACCGAAGATGAGTTGTACTGCAATGAGAGCGAGATGTGGCCCGGCGCCGATCTTCCGTGTCGTCTGGCTCATGCGAACATCAGTGGCAGGGAAACATACAAAAGATTGGGAAGTGGTCTGACGAAGCGCGCGCGGCTATTGATCAAGGAATAGATAAATCGGATTCTCCATGATCCGTTTGAATGTCTGCAGGAACTTTGCGCCCGTGGCGCCATCAATCGCGCGATGATCACAGGACATGGTGACGCGCATCGTCTGTCTGATCTCGACGCGGTCATCTTTGACTACAGGTTTTGGCGCCATGGCGCCGACGGCGAGAATTGCTCCTTCAGGTGGATTGATTACCGCGGTGAACTCTTCAATTCCGAACATTCCCAGATTGCTGATCGAGAAGGTCGCGCCCAGATATTCCTCCGGTTTCAGTTTGCGCGCGCGCGCGCGGCCGGCAAGCTCTCGGACTTCGGTGGCAATCTCAGTGAGAGATTTTAACTCGGCCGCACGCACGATAGGTGTAATCAAACCATTTTCGGTCGCGACTGCGACGCCGATGTCGGCATGCTCATAGTAACGAATTGTCTTGTCCTGGAATGAAGCGTTGACTTCCGGGTGCTGAATCAAACTTACGGCGACGACTTTGATGATCAGATCGTTAATACTGAGTTTCAGATCCGGATAGAGTTCGTTGATCGAGCGGCGCATGTCGGCGGCGCGTTCCATATCGATCTCCATAGTGAGAAAGAAATGGGGTACCGGCCCGAGGGAAGTGACCAATCGTCGCGCGATCGTGCGACGCATTTCGCTGAGCGGCTCATCACGATAAGCCGATGGACCATGGACCATCCCTTCGCGAGCGGGGCGGGGAATTGAAATCCGGCCAACCGCAGCTTTCGTAGCCGCAGGTTTCTTTTGATCGCTAATCGCAGATTCGACATCGCGCTTAACGATGCGACCACCGGGGCCGCTGCCCTGGACCGTTTTGAAATCGATCCCGGCTTCGCTCGCCATTCTTGCGGCAATTGGAGAAATCAAGACTCGCCCATCAGTTCGTGGTTTCTGTCCGTCACCACTGATCGAGTGAGTTGGTTCCGGCGTTTGCTCTTCTTGAGGGGGCTCCTCGACTGCGGGCGCTGCGTCGGATTCGGGCGGGCTCTGCGGCGCTTCGGCCGCTTTTTCGGGCTTTGGAGCTGAGGCGGTTTTCAGCAGCTCAGAAATATCTTCGTCAGGCTCTCCAATGATGGCAATCGGCTGACCCAGCGGCGCACTCTCGCCTTCATTGATCAGAATCTTGCGCAGCACGCCGTTCGACAGCGCCTGCATCTCCATGGTCGCTTTGTCAGTGTCGATTTCGGCGAGAGGCTCGCCCATAGAAACTTTGTCGCCTTCTTTTTTCAGCCAACGCGCGAGCTGACCCTCTTCCATCGTGGGTGACAGCTTCGGCATGACGACTTGGGTGGCCATAATCAGTTCGCAGTTGGCAGCAGGCAGTGAGCAGTCAGACTAAACGTAAGAGACTTCCTTCACGGCAGCGACGATATGCGCAACGTCGGGAATCGCCAACTGCTCAAGGTTCTTCGCGTATGGCATCGGCACGTCCACGGCCGAGACACGCTTTACCGGCGCATCTAAATAATCAAAAGCATGTTCGGAAATTTGCGCGCTGATTTCCGCGCCCACGCTTGCGAACGGATGCGACTCTTCCGCGACGACAGCGCGATTCGTCTTCTTTATCGATTCAATGATCAGATTGATGTCCAACGGCCGAATGGTGCGGGGGTCGATGACTTCACATGAGATTCCTTCTTTTTCGAGTTGTTCGGCGGCTTGCAGCGCCGTCGGGACCATCAATGATCGCGCGATAATCGTAGCGTCTGTGCCCTCGCGTTTCACTTCGCCGACCCCGAGTGGAATCGTGAAGTCATCGTCTTCGGGCACCTCGCCTTTCATCCCATACATGCGTTCCTGCTCAATGAAAATCACTGGATCGTCGTCACGGATCGCACTCTTCAAGAGCCCTTTGGCATCGGCGGGCGTGGAGGGCATTACCACTTTCAGCCCGGGAAAATAGGCGTACCACGACTCAAGCGCCTGAGAGTGTTGCGATGAAACTTGATAAGCAGAGCCGCCAGGCCCGCGAAAGACGATTGGAATTTTGAACTGGCCGCCAGACATGTAACGCATCTTCGCGGCCGAGTTAATAATCTGATCCGTGGCGAGGATCGAGAAATTAAAAGTCATGAATTCGATGATCGGGCGAAGTCCGGCCATCGCCGCGCCCACTCCTAATCCCGCAAATCCAAGTTCGGTGATTGGCGTATCGATCACACGCTTAGGCCCAAACTCCTCAAGCAACCCGCGCGTCACTTTGTAGGCGCCTTGATACTCCGCAACTTCCTCGCCCATCAGGAACACAGAGCTGTCGCGCGCCAGCTCTTCTTTAAGAGCCAGATTCAAAGCATCGCGCATCGTCATCACCGGCATTGTTAATCTCTCACAGTTTCGATCAGTTTATCGGGTTCGCGTAGACGTCCGTATACAGTTCTTTGGAATCAGGCAGCGGGCTCTCGTCAGCAAAATGAACGGCCTTTTCCACTTCGTCTTTGACCTCGGCCTCAATCTCCGCTATGTCGCTGTCGCTAAGAAAGCCGTTGTCCTTTAAGGTCTTGGTGAACACCTTAATCGGATCGCGCTCCTGATACTTTTCAATCTCAGCGCGCGTGCGATATTTTCCCGGATCAGACATCGAATGGCCCATGTAACGATAGGTGAGGGCCTCGATCAAGGTGGGCAATGATTCTTCCCGCGCCCGCTTGATCGCTCGCTGCGTCGCCTCTCGCATCTTTAGCACGTCCATCCCGTCGACTGATTCCGAGGCCAGCTCGTAGGCCTGCGCTTTCAATGCGACATTCTGAGAGGACATGGCACGTTGGAGGGAAGTGCCCATGCCGTACATATTGTTTTCGCAGATGTAGATGCACGGCAGTTTCCAAAGCTGGGCCATGTTCAGCGACTCATGAAACGCTCCCTGGTTTACCGCAGCTTCGCCGAAGAAACAGAGCGTCACCTGATCCGTCTCTTTGTACTTGGAAGCGAAAGCAACACCGGTGGCTAACGGGATCTGTCCGCCGACGATCGCATGCCCGCCAAGAAAATTAACGTCCGCATCAAACAGGTGCATCGAGCCGCCCTTGCCATGTGAGCAACCGCCCGCTTTGCCATACAACTCGGCCATCACGGCTTCCGGCGAGATGCCTTTCGCGATCGCCTGGCCGTGTTCGCGATAGCTGGTGAGCACATAGTCATCCGGCCGCAGTGTGGAAATTGCGCCTACGCCTACAGCCTCCTGACCGATGTAGAGATGGCAAAAACCGCCGATTTTTCCGAGGCTATACGACTCCGCACACTTCTCTTCAAAACGACGGATCAGCAGCATCTGGTGAAATATCTTGACCAGGGTGTCGCGATCTTCGTTGAGTTGCGCCGCCGTCTCTTCGGGGCGTTCAAGTACGCCGGCGTTGCCTGCGGAAGAATTTTTGGATCTGCTGCTGCGCTCGGTCGGTTGGCTGCTCATTTAGTCGATGCTTGATCTAATGAATTGGCCAGCTTGAGCTGGCCCTCGAATGATTAGGATTCCGAAACGATTCGGATTATACGCGAGACTATTGATGGCACAAAACGGCCAAGAGAAAAAGCACGCCAGGCCAAGCATGACGTGCCTATGAAAACAGCTGTCAATTGTCCTTAAGTGTAATGATCGATTCGCGCAGGCGTTGGCAGCGTCGACAGGTTGTGAAGGTTCTTTCGCGAGTGCTTGTCACGTTGCATGTTGCGCGCGGCGGCGGTCAATAGCTCCTCGGTCGTCTCGCCGTTATTCGGGAAACACGCCACGCCGATGCTAATACCCACGGTGACCTGCTTACCCTCTCTGACTGAGAACTTATGCCCGGAGACTGCCTTGGTAATGCGATCGGCGATGCCTTCAGCCATTACCTGGGAAGCCATCGGCATGATCGCAACAAATTCGTCGCCGGCATATCGCGACAGGATGTCCATCTGCCGCAGCTCCTTGCGAATAACTCGCGCGATGCTGGCCAACAGCCGATCGCCAATCGCGTGTCCATACCGGTCGTTAATCGCCTTAAAATCGTCAACGTCCATGCTGATGACCGACAGCGACTCGCGCCCTAAGCGCTCACACTCGGCCAGTCTTTGCTCCAGCATCATGTAGAAGCCACGGGCGTTCGGTAGTTCCGTAAGCGGATCCGTCAGTGCGCTTTCCTTGGTCTTCTCAAATGTCAAAGCGTTGTTGAGCGCCGAGGCAGCATGTTGCGAGACAGATTCCAACAGGCGTACGTGCTCGGTCGTGTACGAGGTGCGGCCTTTCGAATAGAGAGCGATCGCACCGAATGCGCCGTCTTCTCTAATCAGCGGTGACACCAGCACGCCGCGATAGCCACGAGCGATTTCTTCAGGCATTCCGACCAGATCAAGCTCGGGAGATGAATTGCACATCGAGCGCGAGTTCGCAATTACCCAACCGGTGATGCCGTCACCAATGCTGATGCGTCTCAATCTGAAGAGATCTGAATGGTCCCCCACAACGTGCATTGCGATTGCTTTACCCGAACGATCGTCGACGATAAAAATTACGCACGTGTCGAAAGGAACGATGGCGCGCAACTTGTTCGACACCAGCGTAACCGTGTCCTGCAGATTCAACGACGACCCGATGGTCTGGGCTATCTCGTGAAGGGCGAAAACCTCGCGCTGTGCCTCCGTGATAGAGCGGAAACCCTGGCTGTCATCCGGCGTGCCGAGAATATCAGACGCCAATCCTGCATCGGGCCGCGCCTTGTTCAGCAGGTCAATGTGTTCTGAAGCAACTTGCTCCTGAATGTCGTCGCGCGCGATCAAGTTATCAAATTCGGTCACGTGTTTAGCGAACAAGACTACGATCTTCGGATCGAACGCAGTACCCGACATCTTTTGCAGCAATGCCAGCGAGTCCTCTCGCTTCATTCCTTTTCGATATGGCCGATCGCACCGCGTGGCATCGTAAAAATCAACTACCGAAATTATGCGGGCAACGAGCGGGATCTTTTCGGCGCGCAAGCCTTTGGGATATCCGCTGCCATCCCACTTTTCGTGATGAAACCGCACGATGTCCTCGACCGGATACGGGAAATTCACACGCTTCAGGATGTCACCACCAACGGTTGGGTGAATCTTCATCTTGGCGAACTCTGCTTCAGTAAGCTTACCCGGTTTGTTAAGAATATATTCCGGCACCGCGAGCTTGCCGATATCGTGCAGCAGCGCACCCGCCACCAGTGCACGCAATTCCGACTCATTAACCTTCAGCAGCTTACCCATCTCAGTCGCATAGATTTGTGTGCGGCGCACGTGACCATGCGTGGTTTGATCTTTTGCATCGATCGCGATCGCCAGCGACTCGATGGTGTTCATGTGCAGGTCGGCGATCTCTTCGATATAGCGAAGCTTCTCGGTTTGCGCGCGCGTTACCTCGCTGACGCGCTTCTCATTGAATCGATATAACAAGTGAACCAGCGTGATGATCAACGCGCCGACAAACAAGAAAGGAACACCCGCGCCGTGAATTGCCGAAAAGAACAAGGCGGCGGACGTGACGTTAGCAACCTGGGTAATGAGCGTCCAGATCAAACTTTCTTTTGAGACCACGACGCGAGCCTCACCCGAATTCAACGATGCAAACGCGATCGTTCCAAACGTGCTTAACGCATATTGGACCAGTCCGAACACACAAAGAGGAAACAACAGAAGGTCCAAACCGTGATCACCCGCCGATACGGCGCCGCCCGCAATCGTGACCAGCAGAGCTTTGTAAACCAGCGAGCCCGCAAATGTGGAAATAATGGTAGTACCAACCGCGAAGACTCTCGACCATTTCCCACTTACTGAGGCCGACGCAACGACGCCAACTATCGTGGCGAGAATGACTGAGGGGCCGAAGCTGCTTGCGGGCGCCATTGTGTACATCATGACGGCCAGAAATATGAAAGCATCGGCTAACGATTTGTTTGTTTGGCTCGTTCCATCAACACTCGTGACGGGCACGGTGAAGCGACTCGATATCAGAGTCAAAACTACCAGAACCACCAGCGGCGCCAATCCGCTCCAGCCAAGCAGCGGCAGGCGAAGAGTGGAGACGAACCCTAACAGCAATATGATCGCGCCAGCGACGACGACGGCCGCAAGTAGCGATAGACTCTTCCAATTAAACTTTGACATGAACTTTTCCGAGACTTTCGCGGGGGGAACCCGAGTTCGGTGAGCAGCAGCGCGCGATCAAGCGCGGTTTGCCAAGAGAAGACACTAGCCAACGTCGTTGGCCACATAGAGAATAGCCGCCCCGGTAGGGTAAGTCAACGCTTTTTTCGGTGTTCAGGTAAAGGCACCGGTCATTCTGAGAAGTAATTGCTTTAAAAGGCCTTAAGGAGCGACACTGGCGGTAATTTGGTACCGCATTTCCGCGGCAGAATGGGCGGGAGCGAGGCATGTTTGGGCTTGGCAGACAAAGGCGGTCGGCTGTGTCTCCAAAGTATTTCGTCCCTGCAAGAGTGGGATTATTTGTGCGGCGCGATCAAACTGTTCCGTGCAAGTGGCGACAACTCGATTGCATATGTAGTCCTGCCAAAGACACTGCGACATCTCTTCGAAGCGCGCGTCGCTCCGGCTTCCCACGATTACAATCTCCAGCGGCGACGAAAGGTGGAAGTCCAACGCCGTTAACGCAAATCCAAAAGCGGATGGATATCTGCGCATTTGATTGGCCATGAGCCGGAGCACCGTCGTTGCGCGGCGACGATAGTCATCATTTGTCGTGAGCACAGACAGCCTGAGAAGTGCGAATGCCGCCAGCGAATTCCCCGAGGGTGTCGCATTATCGAGCCACTCCTTAGAGCGCACAATCAACTGCTCGTGGGTTTCGCCGGTGAAGAAAAAGCCGCCGGCTTCATCATCCCAAAACTGATCGATCATCTTATCGGCCAACTTGATTCCGGCCTCAATCCACTCAAGCTCGCCAGTTGCTTCATACAAGGAAATCAATCCATCGATTAGACTCGCATAGTCTTCGAGATAGCCATTGAGCTTCGCTTGACCGTCTTTGCAGGTTCTGAGCAGCAAGCCATCGCGCTGCAAATCCGTCAGCAGAAATCTGGCGTTGGATCGAGCCACCTCGCGATAATCTGCGCGATTCAAAATCGCTCCGGCTTCTGCAAAGCTCGCCAGCATGAGTCCATTCCAGGCGGTGAGTATTTTTTCATCGCGTCCCGGCTTAACGCGTTTTTCCCGAATTTCAAAAAGCGTCCGGCGACCATTGTCAATTATCTGCCGTGCCCGATCAGCGGTGATGTTGTGATTGCGCGCGACCTCATTCAACGACGAGTTCACGTGCAGAATGTTTTGGCCTTCGAAGTTCCCGCCATCAGTAACGTCATAGTAACCGCAAAAGATTGACGCATCTTGCTCACCGAGGAGTTCGACAATCTCTGGTCGAGACCAAACAAAGAACTTTCCCTCCTCTCCCTCTGAATCAGCGTCCTGACTTGAATAAAACCCGCCGCTTCCGTCTGTCATTTCGCGCACAACATAATCGAGAGTCTCTTCCGCGGTGCGTCTCGCGGATTCATCTTTCGTTAACTGATAGACGTGCAAATAGAGGCGCGAAAGAAGAGCGTTGTCATAGAGCATCTTCTCAAAGTGCGGCACCAGCCATTTAGCATCGACGGAGTACCGATGAAAGCCGCCGCCGAGTTGATCGTACATTCCACCCTCAGCCATTTTGCGCGCAGTATCTTTCACCATCTCAAGCGCATCTTCCGATCGCGTTCGAGAGTACACGTGCAGAAAGAATTCGAGTGTCATAGCCGGCGGAAACTTTGGCGCGCTACCAAAACCACCATTGATTGCATCGTAATTCCTGGCAATCCGGCTATAGGCGCCCTCCAGAATTTCAGGAGTCAGCAATTCGCGCGATTCTTCGGCCAGTCCCATTCGCCGCAGCTCGCCCAGCATTGAGGTAGCAGTGTTGGCCACCTGGTCCGGCTGTGATCGATAAGCTTCGGCAACGCTTAGCAAGACGCGTGGAAAGCCCGGCATTTGGTGTCGGTCGTTGGGCGGAAAATACGTGCCGCCATAAAACGGAACGCCCTCGGGTGTGAGGAACATTGTCATGGGCCAACCGCCTTGCCCGGTCATCATCTGGACCGCAGTCATATAGATCTGATCGAGATCCGGACGCTCTTCGCGATCGACTTTGATGTTGATGAAATTATCGTTCATCAACCGCGCGATCTCTTCGTTTTCGAACGACTCATGCTCCATCACGTGGCACCAGTGACACGCCGAATAGCCGATGCTGAGGAGGATCGGCTTGTTCTCAGCGCGTGCCTTTGCCAAAGCCTCTTCGCCCCATGCATACCAGTTGACGGGATTGTGCGCGTGCTGAAGCAGGTACGGACTGGTTTCGTTGATTAAGGCGTTGGTGTGCTTGTGTTCGTTCACCGATTACCCGGCCGCGCGAATGTGCGGCTTATCCTTTGAACCAATACTTGGTGTTGTTTGCCCAGGTCGTATTCGGATATCGACGATGAAGCAGATCAAACGCCGCCTTGGACCAGCGCCCGGTGTCTTTGTCTGTGCAGCCGTAGCGCGTTGATCGCACCGCGAGGTGAAGTGCTTCGGGAGCGCGCGGATCGGTCGGGTTCTTCTCAGCCCAATCGATTGCCATGCGGCAGAGATAGTTCGGCGCGGTGCCCAGGGCCTGAAGCGCTGCAAACTGACGCGCGGCAAGCGATTGACTCGCCTTGAGAAACTCAGGCGCCACCACTGGTCGCTTCTTGTTTTGCTCCTGCGGATCCTCATCGGCAGGGGCACCCGCTTGCGGCGTCGGCGGTTCAGTACACCAATAATTATCGCGATACTCATCGATGTCGTCGATGGCAGTTGTGCGGCCAATGCCCGCGACTACGAACGGCCGCACACCCGGAAATTTTAGACTGAGGAAGGCAACCGCAAAGCGCCGTGCGTCAGGCGTCGTTGCTCTTTCATAAGCAGCAAGAAATGTTTTCATCTGCGGATAGATGTCTTGAAGTAATCCCGCAGCTTGCATCGCCGTTTCGCGATCATCCAGCATCGCAGCGCGGACAAATGCAGCCTGGGCCACGTCCTTGCGAAGATTTGGCGGCAACGTATTCGGGCGCGCGGCGTCCATCATGATGGCAACAGGCATCGCTTTGTTGAAGACATTCGCGGCGTCGAGATCGAAAAAGATTTTCGACGCGCCCACTGTCTGCTCGGCCTCTTTTGCTTCCATCGGAATTTCCCGGCCATCGTTGTCATCACTGAAGCCCGCCGCTTCGCGTTGCGCGCTTTGCAGAAACTCATCGAGATTCTGCGCCACCATCATTCGCTCGCTCAGGAACATATTCACCGCGGATATCGACAACTGCTGTCGATCTCCGGTCAACGTCTTGTCGAGAACCGCGCGCGCTTCTGCCATCCGGTTCGCTTCTTTGAGCAAACGAATCCGATGAAACGTCAGGGTTGCGAACGCCGGCGATGAAGGACTGACGGCCGCAGCCGCAGTCAGTAACTCGTTTAGCCTCGCATCCTTGCCCTCTGTGTTAATGACTGCCGCAACCAGCCACGGCAGCGATTTTGTTTGTTCCCAACGTTGAATTGAATGGCTGGCGGTACCAGGCGCGTCGCTTTCGACCGCGATTATCCAGTCCGTGAGATCGTCAGAGGTGAGGCCGGCAGGGATTGGCGGTTTCTTGCCGGTGTCATCTTCTCCGATCAACTTGTCGAGCAAGACTGTATAGTCCCAGACGCTCTGCTTAAAATCGTCGCTGGCATTCTTCTTTAGGATGACATGCGCCAGGTCGTGGGCTTTTTCTTCCGGGTGCAAGCGCACGCGCACGAGATTCAACAGCCGGCCGGCCGCATGATGCGACAGCTTCAACGAAGAATCTTTCAGAACCGCATTCAGACGATCCTCGGCTTGTGCGAGAGCCGGGCGCCTGTCTTCAGCTTTCTCAGCAAAGCTTCCTTTGCGCAGCATCGCGCGCGCTGCAAGGTAAGGTGAAACGATGCGATAAGGAGAAGTCTTATCTTTCGCTATTGCGTCGAACTGTTTCTTTGCTTCATCAAAATTCGTCGAATAGAAATTCGCCGCCGCGATTTGATATGCCCGATCCGCGCGAACGAGCGCGTCCTGGTCCGTCGTTGCTTCAGGAATGTGGCTGCCTTCGTGACAGTTCGAAAACACCATGTCCTGCGCCGCCAGCCAGTCGCGCACCTGATTACTGTCGGCGCCGAACTTCTTGATTCTTTCATCCAGGGTCGCGTTCGCCGTCTGAAACGCGTCTTGTTGGCAATTCAGAAACTCTTCATATTCGTGGGGCTTCTCTTGATTTCTGTAGGTTTGAACATCAGTAATGGCGGTTGCGCCGGGGACTTTCTTGCGCGCTTCAATCCAATTCTTGCCTGATGAATCGTCATAGTGGTCGTTCAGATTAAGACGATCGTCCCAAAGACTCTTAACGTCTTTCGCTTCGCTTTCGCTTAAGGTGTTGCCGGCCAGCGTGCGGTACGCAACCACGAGATACGAGCGGGCCCAAGTTGGCGTAACGATACCAAGCTTTCCGCCGGCGAATTTCTCAAGCGGAAAATCCGGGTGCTTGGTGAAAACGAAAATCGCGTCTGTGAAAAATGGGCCACACGCGAACGTTCGGGAAGGGAAGAGACACAAAACAGAAATCATCAGGGTGAGCGCGATCAGCGCTTTGAAAGCATTTTGGGGGTTCATTCTTGATTTACTCGAATTGTTCAGGGTCAAAGATAAGGAGCTTCAAAACGGCCGCTCGACTTCTCGAAGCAGTCTTCACTCATTAAGAAACGCAGTCAGTGTACATCAACCATCGAAGTCTCAAAAGATGGCAATCGGTCTGGTGATCTCTGAAAGTTGTGTTGCTACAGAGCGGGGCACTAGCCCGACCGTTAGGGAGGGCTCATTTCGTCAACGTTTCAATGGTGAGCCCTCCCTAACGGTCGGGCTAGTGACCCGGCAATCCGTTTTCGGTTGAATCCGTTCAGTTGGTATACTCTAAAACTGAATGATCATTCATTTTAGAAGTCTGGCTTGTTGTTGACGCCTCCGGACGAGACGAAGTCGTACACAATATGGAACGCGAAAGTTTGCAAATGGACGTGATGTTTGTCGGCGCGGGGCCGGCGAACCTTAGCGGAGCGCTGCATCTGGCGCGGCTGATAGCCGATCACAACGAGAAAAATGAAAACGCTCTCGGAGAAATCCAGATCGCCGTGATCGAAAAGGGCGCGTCAGTTGGATCACACATTCTTTCCGGCGCCGTCATGGATCCGCGCGGACTCGCTGAGCTCATTCCGGATTTCAAAGAAAAAGGCGCGCCGCTGGAATCCGAAGTCAAAGAGGATCAGTTTCTCTATCTCACGAAGAAGCGGGCGATTCGCTCGCCGATCAACCCGCCGCCGCTCCGCAATCACGGCTATTACATTGTGTCGCTCAATCGGCTGACGGCGTGGCTGGGCGAGCAATGCGAGGCGGCGGGCGTAAACATCTTCCCGGAATTTCCCGGAGCCGAAATGCTTTACGGTGAAAACGATTGCGTGGTCGGCGTGCGCACCGGCGACAAAGGCATCGACAAGGAAGGGAAGCAGAAAGCGAATTATGAGCCCGGAGTCGACCTGCTCGCGAAAGTTACAGTGCTCGGTGAAGGCGTGCGGGGATCGCTAACGAAGAAATTGATTCAACGTCTCGGCCTCGATGAAGGTCGCGAGCCGCAGGTGTACAGCCTGGGTGTGAAAGAGCTTTGGGAGTTACCGGACGATCGTTATCCCGCGGGCCGCGTTACCCACACGCTTGGATTTCCGTCGGATCAATGGACGTATGGCGGCGGATGGATCTATGGGATGCAGAATCGCGTCGTGAATCTCGGTTATGTTACGGGGCTCGACTATCGCGATCCGCTAATCGATCCGCACGCTGAGTTTCAAAAGTACAAATCACATCCATTCATCGCGAAACTTCTCAAGGGCGGCAAGATGATCCGTTACGGCGCGAAGGCAATTGCGGCCGGAGGCTGGCATGCCATGCCGCGGATGTACGCTGATGGAGTTTTGATCGTGGGCGACAGCGCGGGGTTTCTGAACGCGGCGCGATTAAAGGGCATACACTCTGCCATCAAGAGCGGAATGCTCGCCGCGGAAACAATCTTCGACGCTTTGATTATCAAAGACTACTCAGCT
>DASWQK010000197.1:0-4881 GCA_036403735.1 Pyrinomonadaceae bacterium | reverse complement strand
GACCCGGACGTGCCGATCGAAGAGGTGGCCGGAGCGGTGAAGGACTTGATTCAGGAAGGTAAGGTCAGGCACTTCGGTCTTTCGGAAGCAGGGACCCAAACGATCCGTCGCGCGCACGCCGTCCAGCCGGTCACGGTGCTTCAGAGCGAATATTCGCTCTGGTGGAGAAAGCCTGAACAGGAAGTGTTACCGGTCCTCGCGGAACTCGGCATTGGCCTCGTGCCATTTAGTCCTCTGGGCAGAGGCTTCCTCACTGGAAAGATCGATGAAAACACAACGTTCGACAAGTCCGATTTCCGAAACATCGTTCCTCGCTTTTCGCCCGAAGCCCGGGCCACGAATCAGGCGCTGGTTGATCTGCTGAAATCGACTGGAGAACGAAAGAACGCAACCCCGGCCCAGTTAGCGCTCGCCTGGCTTCTGGGACAGAAGCCGTGGATTGTTCCGATCCCGGGCACGACGAAACTCAATCGCCTTGAGGAGAACATCGGAGCAGTTTCACTCGAACTTACTTCCGACGATCTACGTGAGATTGAAAGCGCCGCCGCAAAGATCGAAGTGCAAGGCGCGAGATATCCCGAAGAACTGGAGCGAAGAACGGGTCTTTGAGCGCACTGCCTTGCCTCCGATGATCGAAAACACGGGCTCGGTCCGCCGCGTCAACTGGAACGGCTAGTGTCCATTATTCGCCCAATATCGACACTTATCGCCTCGCTCGTTGCAACTTAATCCACTAAAATGGCATCCTAGTGTCTCTTCTTGGCGAATAAATTCCATAGAAAATTCTGGTGTTCCCCAAAGGTGCGAAGGGATGTTTCGTGCGAAGGAGCGTTTGATTGATCAATATGATTGAGCAGCAACAGAGTGAAATTAGAAAGATAGGTTCGCTGGTATCTACATTTGACCAGGTCGATGAGGGCGTGCTGGTGGATTCCGTGGCGCCGGAAAACCTGGATCATGTACTGAAGCAACTTGCTTCGGGAACGGACGCAGAGCAATCGCTCATCGACGACCTGTCTGAAAACTCCGACAACGAGGATGATGTGGCGGAGGATAGTGAGCTGGATCTGTCGGCCGGCGTATCGGACAAGGCTGCCGATCCGGTGCGGCTTTACATGCGCGAGATGGGGCGAGTCCCACTTCTTAAAAAAGAGCAGGAAGTTGCCATCGCTAAGCGGATTGAATGGGGGCTCAAGCGCGCGCAGAAGGGAATTACCCGTTCTCCGATTGCGATAGCCCGGCTATTGGAAATCGGCGACGAGCTGGAAGCCGGAGCGCTGGCCATTCGCGATGTCGTGTCTTTCTCCGATCAAATGGAGATCGAAGAACAAGAAGACAAGGCTCCGGAGTATTTACAGTGGACCCTCGAAGGCCTTCAGAATATCCGCAAGCACTATCGGAGAGCGCTCAAAGAGCTGGGCCAGTTACGGGACCAGCAGAAACTAAGCCGGGAGAAGAAGTCGAAAAAACTCCTGAGACTGAAGCGCAAACTGGCGTCTACCCGGTTGGAAATCGCGCGCGAGATTCTGGGACTGCGCCTCAAAGAAGACATCCGGCAGCGTCTGGTCAATGCCGTGGAAAAAGTGCACAGCGAAGTCCGCAAATATGAGCGCCAGATCGCGACTAGCAGCGAAAGGCTCAGCGCCAGGCGCGTGAAGCCGGAAGTTGCGGCAGGATTGAAGCGAGACATTGCCGCCGCCCGGCGACGACTCAGAGAGATCGAAGCTCAGCACCATGTGCCGGCTATCGAGATCAAACGCGCGCATCAGATGGTGGCCGGTGGCGAAGCGCAAGCAGCCCAGGCGAAGCACGAATTGACTGAAGCCAACTTGCGGCTGGTTGTCTCAATCGCCAAGAAATACCAAAATCGCGGCTTACAGTTTCTCGATCTGATCCAGGAGGGAAACCTCGGACTGATGAAAGGTGTCGAGAAATTTGATTGGCGGCGTGGATACAAGTTCTCAACCTACGCGACCTGGTGGATTCGCCAGGCGATTACCCGTGCCATCGCCGATCAGTCGCGCACCATCCGCGTGCCGGTACACATGGTAGAAGTAATCAATAAGGTTAAGAGCAGTACCCGCGAGCTGGTGGTTGAGTTGGGACGTGAACCGACTACTGAAGAAATCGCGCACCGGATGAACACCACCGCCGACAAGGTGAGCAAGGCACTGACTCTTATTCAGCAACCGATTTCGCTGGAAGCGCCGATTGGCGAGTCCGGAGAATCACAGGTCGGAGACTTCATTGAGGATCAATCGACTGTCAGCCCGGCTGAACGAGTGATCACTTCGAACGTACGGGACGTTGCGGGTGACGTGCTGCAGACCCTCAGCCCACGTGAAGAGAAAGTCATTCGCTTGCGGTTCGGATTGGACGCGGACGGTCGTGAACGGACTTTGGAAGAAGTCGGCGAGGACTTCAACGTTACGCGCGAGCGTATCCGTCAAATCGAAGTCAAGGCCCTCCGCAAGCTACGACATCCTTCACGCGCGCGCGTACTCAAGACGTTGATTGAAGGTCACGGGAACTAGTTCAGCTCAAAGGTGTAGTGAGGGTGTCCAGTTAAAAATGCTGGCGCCCTCATTTCTTTTGGGCAGTTCCTTCAACGTACACCCCTGGGGCAGCGCTTTCGACGGATGGTCGACGTCTGTCACCGGAAGCGCTATATGAGTGAGTCCAACATCTATCAAGAAATTATCACCTGATTGCGACCTAGGCCGCTTGCTGCCACCTAACGCTCGGCATCACCCGCCCGCACACATAACAAACATGAGAGGCACGCTTCAGCGGGTCGAGTGCACGCTGTTGTAAGATTGCGCGCCGAGTCTTACTCACCTCTACTTTTCGTGGGTGATTCTAAAATCATTCGGTTGCGTGAATAATCAAACACTACATTGAAGTGCCGCAAGATCGCGTTGCCGATGATCCCGTCATAGTCAGTGCTGATAAGGTTGCCGTCCCTGGCCTGCGAGAATAATGTGACCGGCGACTTTACCTCGAGGCTCCCAAGCCGCAGTGACTCCAGCTTGCCCATGCGCGACATCGAGCCGCCGCCGATGCCGCAGACCTCGAACGGCGTGATCTGGTTGTCCGGAGGCAGCAGTCCGTTCTTCTCGACGAATGGCCTATGCAGCAACAGCGCGCTCATGTGCCCGGTATCGATCATAAAAAATCCCGTGACGTTACCCGCCTTCGACGACGCGAGCTGCGTGCGGACGTAAACATATCGTGATCTTACTTCGAGCGGGATGGCTTCGCCCCGGCCGTTATATTTATAGTTGTTCGGCTCGTAAAGATTCATCACTTGCGCCGCGTAGTCGATCTCGACAACAAAAAGCCTGAAGAGTTCATCGCCCAGTACGCCGTCGAACGGCTGCCGGTCGTCGCCCTCTTGCGGTCGCGGTCGTTTCATCATGTTGCCCTGAGCATCGACATCTACTTCGTTAGAACACTCCTCGATGTGCTCCCAATCCATGACGACAAACTTCTGACGTGTCAGAGTTACGCCGGGCAAGGCGAACGACACATTCTCCGTGGTGAACACGTCCTGAGTCTTCTCGCCATTTCCGACTGCCTGCCCCGCCGGCGTGAGCTTCAGCCCCAGCGCCCGCGCGTGTTTGCTTGCGATGATGTATCTCGCACCGGTGTCCAGGACAAACCACAACGGTGCCGATCCATTGACGGCGACGCGCAGGTAAATGTGGTTATAATAGAGCCGGAAAGGGATCTTTAGAGCGTTACCTCCGGAAGTAAAGTGCACATCCGAGGCCACTGCTGAAGAAGCAGCGCCGAGACTGAACGTTAAGATGGCGGATGAAATAAACCGAATCCAAGACCGCGAGGAGAGTCCCAGTTGAAACATTTACAATTCCCTCCACTTTATCAAATATGAAAGTAATCTAACGCTTGAGTTGACGCGGCGGCGCGAATCCATTCAAGCATCGCCGGATCAATCAAGTTACGAAACACGCTCCCGCCGCTCGCGTGCAACGATTTGTTGGGCATCGTTGCTACGGGTTGCGTTTCGGAACGCGATATTTCTCCGGTAAGTTTTTTTCCCAAAAGTCCAGTTCCTGAGTAAATAGCTTTTCGGATTGTGCCCACTTGTCCTTGGGGATATCAAAGTATTGAACATTCCCATGACCGTCACCTTTAGCCGTGACAACTTTAACGATTTCACCGGTGCTGGTTACACGCCATGCAATCCCTTTTTCCTGCGCCATGAAAGACATAATAATGATCGGTGGCTCGCTGCCCTTTACGACCTCGAAAAGGTATTGCCCCTCAGATTTTTCGAACTGTACATGAAACGCGATTCCGATGGTTGTAACCTGATGATCGCCGAAGTTCAGATGTTTGGTGAAATCCAGACGCTGGTTAACCTCATTACCTTCCGAAATTGTCCAAGCTATGTAAGCAGCGAGCCTATCGATCTGATTTTGGCCGTTTGTTGGATATAGGACGGCGCTAATCAAAACGATCACGAAAAGCGATGCAAGTCTGTGTCGTATCGCTACCATTCAGTTCGAGATGCGATGCCCAACGTCAGAGTTGACGCGGCCGCGCGGTAGAGCCAAGTTAAGTCTACGAAAGCTTCATGAGAAACACGCCATCGCGGCTCACGTTCAAAGATTTGTTGGGTTTCGCCCCTCAGCGAAAGACGAGAACCAGAAAGAACGACACAACCAAGACCAGCCATCCAAGATGCAGCGCACGCCACAAATACAAAAGATGCAGCGCGTGCCGGTCCCGTCTAATCCAATCAGGCGTTGAAAGCGACCACGAACGCCATGTGCGACGTTGGGCCATAGAGCTGCCGAACCGCACGAGCAAACCTCCAGCGAAAGTAGATTCCTGCGGAACCCAAAAGAACCCATG
>DASWQK010000196.1:0-6482 GCA_036403735.1 Pyrinomonadaceae bacterium | reverse complement strand
GCCGATTCGAAACTGAATAAAGACACTGGTCCATGTCTGCTCACCTGGTGCACGATGCTTTTGCTTAGTTGCAAGACGGTGTCGAACTGGGCTCGCATTGATCCGGTGTTGTCGATCAAAAGTCCATATTCCGGCTTCTTGTCATCCTGCGAGACGCAGATCGCCGACGCGAAAAGCAGAAGCAGAACTACAGCTAAAGGTCGCCGAATCCTTGAACAATCAGGCATGATTTTTAACCGCCTTGTCGTATGATACTCCGTGAATTGGCCTCCGGCCACTGACTCTGACAGCTCGAACAGACGAAAGATGCAGACAGGATGACTGAAACCGCAGACGTCGTCATCATCGGCAGCGGCATTGTTGGATCGAGTGTCGCTTATCATCTTGCGCAAGCGGGTTGCGCGAATGTGCTGGTGCTTGAGCGCGAAGCGCATCAGGGCAAAGGCTCGACCGGGAAGAGCATGGGCGGCGTGCGCGCGCAGTTCTCGACTCCGGTCAACATTCAGATGTCGAAATATTCGATCGACTTCTTCTCGAAGTTCGATGAAGTGGTCGGACATCCGGCGGATTATCGCGCGCATGGATATCTCTTCTGCGCGACCAACGAAAAGCATCTCGCTTATTTGAAAGCGAACAAAGAAAGACAAAACGCGCTTGGGGTCACGAACGTCGAGTGGGTTACGCCTGACGACATCGTGAAGATGGTGCCGCAGCTGCGCGTCGACGACATTCTCGGCGGCACGTTCTGTCCGACGGACGGCTTTGTAGATCCGCACAGCGTGATGATGGGCTTCATGCTGAACGCGCGCGAGAAAGGCGTGCGGCTTTGGCTGGATACGCAAGTGACGGGAATTGATGCTGAAGATCGAACTCTTGGCGGCATAAGTGCCGCCTCTAAACAAATAGATGATCGTTTAGACGCGGCACTTGTGCCGCGATCAATCGCGGGTGTCCACACCACGCGGGGGTTCATTTCAACGCGCATCGTCGTAAACGCAGCCGGCGCCTGGGCGGCGCAAATCGCAGAGATGGCCGGAGCTGAATTGCCGGTCGAACCTTTGCGCCGTCAGCTGGTTCCCACCGAACCGTTCGATCAATTGCCGCAGCGCTTTCCGATGGTCATCGATATGTCGACCGGTTTTCATTTTCGCCGCGAAGGGAAGGGAATCCTGCTCGCCTGGAACGATCCGAAAGAGACGCCGGGATTCAAGACTGAATTCGATCCGACGTTCGTGGAAAAGATTTTGACGCGCGCAGCTTCACGCGTGCCGGTGCTCGCCGAAGCTGGAGTCAATCCGCGCCGCGCTTGGGCCGGACTCTATGAAATGACTCCCGATCATCACGCGATCATTGGACCGGCGCCGAACGTCGAAGGCTTGTATTTCGTGAACGGCTTTAGCGGCCACGGCGTCATGCACTCGCCCGCCTCTGGTAAGCTCGCCGCCGATCTGATTCTGCATGGGCGCTCTGATCTCATCGATGCAACGCAACTGAGTGTCGAGCGATTTAAAGCTGGGAGATTATTGGAAGAGACGGCCGTGCTCTAGCCTATTGATAACCCGAGCACTTCAATACTCCCTGACCATTGTCCGTCTTTTGCGGACACCACTTAGCTAATTCCACCAGATAAACAGTGTCCCGGATTTTGGTGCGAAGCGTTGGTAATGCAGCTTGGGCCTCTGCCACACTGGCAAACTCGACCACAGTTCTAAACCAGTTCTGGCGATCATAGAGATGGGTATTTTGATAGCCGAGTTGCTGCGCCTTCTTAACCTCGAATTGCGCTTCCTGGGGATCCTTGTCGGACGAAATGACTGCGCCCCACGCTCCTGTCCCAATCGCATTTTGCGGTCTGGCGATTTGAAGGACCGATTCCTGAGTCGCGAGACTGGCCTGAAGATCCGTGCCGGCATTCTTTGTGGTTTGGGCGGATTGGTTCAATTCGGTCTTGAGCCGGTTCACCTCGGTCTTAACCGCCTGATCATTCGACTTGGCAGCTAGGGTGTCCAGATCCTTTTGCACCGCATCGATCTTTTGGGTTGCTGCCTGAATCTGCTGGCCTGCTTCGCCAGCCTGTTCGCTTGCTTTTTGCACGCTCTCCCAATGCATTCCGGCAATGTCTGCCTTGGTAAAGCCCGCCGTTAACAGCAGCCCGTTGACTACTTTCGGAAAGAGGATCAGAAGTATTAATAACACGACCAGCATTAGGTCACGGAAAACACCAATAGTGTTCTTGGCGTTGTCAGTTGCGCTCTTCCATTTCTCACCAAAGTTGCTCATTTTTCCTCCAGCCGGCGGCAGACACTTAGTCACCGGAAGCGAAAGTCACAGGCGGTAGCGTTCGCTCGCCCATGGCGTTTTCGCCACCATGGTCAGGCCGCAGCAGTGTCTTAATTGGACGTGAGAGTCCGGCATAATTTAAGGCCTCAGAGCGGCCTCAATAGTGCGAGGGTGAGAGCAGACTAGAACAAGTTGGTCCGCCGAGTCAATATTTTCAAGCGGCGATTTCAGACTGCTTTCTGGTCAAGTTGCGCACAGTAGATTGTTAATAGAAAGCGCGCTATTGTAGTTCGCCGGCTGGTTCAATTTGGTTCGGAGGATTTATGAAGAAACTTGTTCAGATCAGTATCATCTTAGTCGTCCTAACAAGCGCCGGATCACTCGCCGCGATTGCAACGCAAAACAAGGTGCGCGATTCAATGATCGTCTCGCCCGATTGGCTATCGAAACATATCGACGATGGCTCACTGGTGCTGCTACAGGTTGGTGACAAGAGCGAATATGACGCAGCGCATATCGCCGGCGCGCAATTCATTCAAACGTCGGACATTTCAACGCCGAGGGGCACCGGATTGATTCTGGAACTGCCGCCGGTCGATCAGTTGAAGAGCACGTTCGAAAAGCTTGGCCTCACTGACGAATCTCGAATCGTAATTTACTTCAGCAAGGATTGGGTGACACCCACGTCGCGGGTCTATTTCACGCTTGATTATCTGGGCTTCGGCGATCGCGCGTCGGTCCTCGACGGTGGCTTGCCTGCGTGGCGAGCGGAAGGCAAACCGGTGACGACGGAAGTTAAGCAAACAAAGCCAGGACATTTCACGCCGCATCCGAACACGAAGCTGGTCGTCGATTCCGCGTGGGTCAGTTCAAACTTGAGTAAGCCGGGCGTGGCGATTCTCGATGCCCGTGCGGCGAAGTTTTATACCGGTGAAGATGCGGGCCAGATGCCCCGGGCCGGCCACATTCCGCATGCGAAGAGCATTCCGTTCTCGACGCTCGTCGAAGATTCAAACAACAAGTTCAAGAGCGCCGATGCGTTGCGCGCGTTGTTTAGCGGCGCGGGTGTGAAGCAGAACGACAGCGTGGCCACTTATTGTCATATCGGTCAGCAGGCGAGTCTGCTCTACTTCGTGGCTCGCTATCTCGGTTATGACGCGCATCTCTACGACGGCTCGTTTCAGGACTGGAGCAATCGAAACGATCTGCCGGTGGAAAAGTCGATGGGAGAGAAAACCGTTAGTAAGCCCTAGTGCGCGGCGCCGGACTTCTTTCGCATCAGCATCACGGCTCTTTCGATACCCTCCGAGACGCTTCGCCACGCAGAGTCTTATTTCGACCTTAGTGTGAAAGAGAAGAATCCCGGCAAGCTGGGTAGCTTGAATTCGCAACTCTCTTACTCAGACCGTTAAGTCACTACTTATTTGAATCCCCGTACAAAAGCATCTGCGGCAGATCCTTTAGCGCTGCCTTTCCTTTCGGAAAAGTGATTTCCCAGACGCGATCGAAAACTTTGCCGTCCCATTTCGGCGGCTTCGCAATTCCCAGAGCTTTCGCGATTTCGGGAATCTTACCGTGGTGCCAGCAGATCAAAACGATCTGGCCGGGAAACTCGTTGAGAACTGCATTGACCATCTTCTTGATGCCGGGGTCGTCGTCCTTAAAACTATCGTAGACAGGCAGATTTAGAGCGGTCGCCAGCGGCAGAATCGTCTCGAGCGGGCGATTGCTGTTTTTGGACTTCTCAGTCGCGAAGATGTGGTTCGGAGTCGGAAACCTTGGGGCCGGGCCCTTCAACGGAATCTGCCGGTACTCGCCGACAAAGCCCTCTGCGTGCGCGTGGAACTTGCAACTCAACTGTGGAATCGCATGGCTAAATAACGAAGGCAAAGCGGCGGCGCGGGCTGAACCTCGAACCGACAAATGACGTCCGCCGTCATCGTCTTTTTTTGGATCGCCCACTTTCTCTCCGTGTCGAATAATCAAAATCTGGTTTGGCAAGGTGTTCGTGCTCATGATTTTTGTCCTTTCGGTTAAGTCATTGTTATCGTGAACGGTTTGTTTCCCTTCACAGGCTCCTCTGTTGGACCATCAACGGCTGGGCCAACTGGAAATAATTAAGTTCTTCTATTTCTGTTCCGGAAACTTGAAGCCGATGTAAGTTCCCGAGCTGATGCCCATCAATCCCAATAACGTCGTGCTGAATTCCGGCATCGTGAGGTTGTTTTGAACGGACGAGACGAGAATGGCGGCTGGGCCAACCGCCATTCTCGCTATTTCCGGACCACAATCGATCTATTTCTTCATCTTCTTTTGCTTCATCTCCAAATTCTTCCTGATCAGGCTCTCAACAGAGAATGCATATTTATTAGCCAGCGTTGTCGTCGGCGTTGAGGGAAAGTCAGGCGCTGTATCTTGTGCAAACTTGAGAATGAAACTGAAATCGAAACCATTTGATTGGGCGTTCGCGTGGCAACCCATGCAGCCGCCCATGTTGTAGGAGGTGACGCCAGAGGGTGGAGGTGAACCGCTGTAGACATAATCGTTGGGAGGCACGACAGGCACCGGCGGAGAGGGCGGCGGGCTTGAGCTCGGCATCGGAAAATTGGTTACGGCGAAATTGGCCGCCAGCCTTCCGCTAAAATTCTGAAGCGTGTAGTTTGTCTCGACCACGCTATTAGATGGAAAGAACGTGGCCAATCCGTGGTTGGGATCCGAATCGTCCGCGGGTTTGTTGAAGGGATAAGACTGAACGTTCACCAGCTTGTAGTACTGCCAGGGCGAGTTCGGCATCGAGTTTGGCGAATTATTCATCGCGCTATGCGCAGCCTGATTTGCATCGATGATCGCCTGCGGAATCGCGTGGTCGCGGTAGTTGATGCAGATACTTCCCCCCACCGGTTCTCCCGGTGACTGCGGCGCACCTGGAGGAATATTCTGGTAATAAATCTGGTTGTTTCCCGGGTTGGTACAGAACGGGCCATTGGCCGAGACGAGCGGGTTCGTTTGGCTGTCCTGGTAAGACAGGCCAGGAGTGGTGGGTGTCGAAGGCGTAGGAGTCGGAAGGCTCTTCTTGATGTTTCCGTCTGCGTCCTCGACTGATACCGGCTTGCCCGCGCTGTCATTTTGCGGCAAGAGAATATTGTCGGCTTGCTCGAAGGTCGCGTAAATAAAGCTCGGAGCCGACGGTGTCTTTTGAATGATGTGAAGCGCAATCAGCGCCATCGGAGCCTCGCGGTAACAACCGTTGCCACTGCCTTGTTCGTAGTAGCGCACCGTGGTGATGTGAAATCGTTTTGGGTCTTCGTTGGCGGCGAGCTCTCGGAAGGCTGCTTTGACCTCGATTGTCCCCGGAGGAAAACTAACGAAAGGCTGCTTCGGCATCTGGGGCGATGATTGTGAGCTGGTCGTATTGATAAAGCTCTGGGACGCTATTTCCGCTGGAGAGCTGCCGTCGCCATTCTGGTACCAATACTGACTCCCAACCACGTATTTGTACTGCGTCCGGTTTGCTTTCGCCAAAAAGCGAATGAGTTGCGGCTGAGAGTTCACGGGAGTAGGGCTGGAATTCGGGCTGGGACTGGGACCGGGAAGAACGCCCGCGTACATATGGTCGAGTCCGATTTGACTGATCTCATCGGCATTGACCCACGCGGCCGACGCAACCGGAGACTGTGCCGGCGCCGGCGCCGTGCAAGGCCCCACGTTCGGAGAATAAATGTATTGCGGCGCGGCGTCGTACCCATAGTCGGGAAGCGCGGGGCTCGGCGTTGGACTGCCGATTCCAGAGCCCGGGGGGCCGACGGTAGCGCTGCCATTGCCGGGGAAGGTTTCCACCTTGCCACGATACGTTTGCCAGACCAGGGGTCCACTCTGGTCGCCAAATTTCTTGCCCTTATCCGGCATGTCGCGGGTATTAGCAGCGCCAGTTTGATTCGCCGCCGGCCAGTTCAGAGCAATGAATTCTTGCCAGGCAAACGCCGCGGCTTGCTGGAGGGTGGCTTTCGGCGCCCCGCCGCCTGACGGGTTCAATTCATTCGGCACGTCGTAACTAATATTGATCGGTATCGAGCCGGCTGGCGGCGCTTCTGCACCAAGCTGTCGGGCAGTTTCGGGCGCAGGCTTAGTAGCGCAGGCGAGAAGCCAGATAAGAAAAAGGTTGACAGCAACAACGGCGATGAAAGTGACGGTTCGTTTTTTCA
>DASWQK010000195.1:0-3835 GCA_036403735.1 Pyrinomonadaceae bacterium | reverse complement strand
GAGGAACGCAGAGTAAAACTGAGACCAGGGCTGCCCTCAGCTACATTCTTTCCGGCACAGATATCCCCAAAGTCGCCAGCGCTGTGGTCAACTGTTTTCTCGTGTAATCCGCCACCGAAATCAGCACCGCGCGCTTTACTTCATTTTCCTCGGCGATAATCCGGTGGCGATGATAAAAGAGATTGAAGCCCTTCGCTAAATTGAAAGTGTATTTCGCAAGCACCGCAGGTTCGGCGCTGGCCGCAGCCTGAGCGTTCGAGTCATCGAGCCGCGCGGCTAACATCAATAGCGACCAAATCTCGTTGCCGGAATCACCTTCGAAGACCTTGGCCACGGCTTCCTTCTTATCATCGAAACCAGCCACCCCGTCGCTACCGCTCCGGGTACTGACCTCAATTTTCCTGAAGATCGAATTGGCTCGCACGGCCGCATACTGGCAATACGGACCAGTCTCTCCTTCAAAAGACAAAGCCTCTTTGAAATCGAACGCGATAACTGAGTTGCGGGTGAACTTCAAAAGAAAATATCTCAAGGCACCGACCGCGATCGCATGAGCCGTGTCACGCTGCTCCGGTTCGGAAAGATCTGGGTGACGCGTCTTTACTTCTGAGAGCGCGTCCGCTTCCAAGCGGCTGATTAGATCGTCGGCTTTGACGCCCAGGCCTTTGCGTCCGCTCATCTCTACGTACGGTCGTTTGCGATCTTCATCGGACAGTTCGAGGCCCAACTCTTCGCAAGCGGAAGGCGAAAGCGCGACCATCTCGTAAGAAAGATGCACGCTCGCCCCTTCACCAAATTCGGGGACAATCGCGGCCACGCCTTTCTTGACGATCTCCTGCGGATAAGATTGACGGGAATCGATCACGTTGTAGACGATGGCGCCGCCGCCGAAATTCGGTCGAGGCACTTCGGGCTGGGACCCGGCGTTCGCCTCAGTCGTGGTTACCCACGTCGCGTGCCCGTCCGGATACGATCGAAACGGTTTGTAATTGAAGTCGAGTCCCAGTTGGCCCAGCTTCCAAAGTTGATAGGCGATGTCTTTGCCGGTGTAGGTCACGGTTCCATTCGAGCGCACGATGATCTTGTCAGATTCGTGCTCGTCAGTTCCGGTGTGCGATTCGAACGGCATTACCCAACAACCACGGTTGCGGCCCTCACTCACAAAATGAATCACGCCGCGGTCTTTCATCAGTTGAAAGGCTCGTTCCCAAAAATGCAGATGCAGGATCTCTGATTCGCGCGCCAGCAAGTCATAGCGAATGCCGAGTCTCTCCATCGTGTCGAGAATTTGTTCGACGTTTCGCGTGGCCACGTAATCGGCGAGCTCGGCGATCGGGTTATTTCCTTCTTCAATCGCGTGAATGATCTCGGCGCGAAGTTTCACCTTCTCGGGATTTTGTTCGCCATCGGCCTTGCCGTCGCGATAAAACAAACCGACGCGGGTGTACAGGTCCCAGCAGTAATAATCGAAGGACCGATCTGCCGGCAACGAACGATCAGTACTCTTGATAGCGTCCAGATCCATTTTCTCAAGGTGCATAAAGCCGACAACCACGTCAGCCACCTGAACTCCGGTGTTGTCGATATAGTTTTGGACCTCGACGCGATTGCCGGCAGCTTGCAGGATTCGCACGAACGTATCGCCAATCACCGAGTTGCGCACGTGTCCGATGTGCGCAGCCTTGTTCGGATTCACGCTCGTATGCTCAACCATCAACTTGCGAGCTTCGATTGATTCGACCGTCCCAGTTGAAATAGCGGTGAGAGCAGACAAAAGAGTTGGGCGATCGAAAAAGACATTCAGATAACCCGCGCCTGCGACTTCGACACGATTGCCTGAATTGATCGCGTCTAACTTTGCTTTGAGAGCTTCGGCGATTGCTCGCGGCGCGCGCTTCTCACCGGTCTTTTGCTTGATTTGTTTGGCCAGTTCGAAAGCGATCGGAAATGCCAGATCGCCAAGCTCGGTACGCGGCGGAACTTCCATCGCGATCTGTTCGAGTTCAACGTCGAACAATTCGTGCGCGGCCTGGCGAAGTGTGTCCTTCAGATCATTTTGAAGTTGGATTAGGTTCATTAAGTTTTAGAAAACTCCCTCTCCTTCTGGGAGAGGGTTGGGGTGAGGGACTGACGCGCGACGGTAAACCCTCACCCTGACCCTCTCCGAAAGGGAGAGGGAACAGAATCTGCCATTGTATTGAATGGATCGCGAATCGCGAAATTGCGAGTCGTTCACTTGCTTTGTTAACATCCGAGTTTCACCATGCCGGCAACCGAGCAAACCATCATTTCGAGAAGGCTGCACGACTTGTTCCTGACGGCGAACAATGTGCTGGTGCTGACCGGCGCGGGCGTTTCGGCAGAGTCGGGCGTGCCCACGTTTCGCGGTGGGGGTCAGTCGGCAGTCTGGAAAGGCATGCCCTTTGAAGTGATTTCGTCGGCGCAAATGTTGGAACGTGATCTGCCGGCGGTGTGGGAATGGTTTAACTATCGCCGCAATCTGTTGGCGCAATTGAAACCGAATGCGGCGCACACGACGATCGCAAACTGGCAGGATCGCTTTTCGGATTTGTCGGTGGTGACGCAGAACGTTGACGGGCTGCATCAAGCTGCCGGTTCGCGTGACGTGATCGAGTTGCATGGTAACGTCTGGCGCGCACGCTGTTTTGATTGCGACGCGCGATACAGTTTGCACGAGCTCAATTGCGATGACGCAGTGCCTTCATGTCTTGATTGCGGCGGGAACCTGCGGCCCGACGTGGTTCTGTTCGGCGAGATGCTGCCGCCGGGAGCCTTTGAAAGAGCCGCGGATGCAGCGCAGAGATGTGAGTTGTGTTTGGTCGTCGGTACTTCGGCAGCGGTTTACCCGGCAGCATCAATTCCCGAAATTGCTGAGGGCAACGGAGCTTATTTAGTCGAGGTAAATCCTGAATGCACACCGCTGTCGGATTTTTGCGATGAAGTCTTGACCGGAAAAGCCGGAGAAGTGCTGCCGCTGCTTTGAGGACGAGGTCAGTACCGGGAGCGGCCGGGGTCCCCGCGCGAGCAGCCCGCGTGGGGTGGTGGTAGCGACCGGGTCGTGACTGGAGCGCAACCGTCCCGGGTGCTGCGCTAAAGTTACGATGCCAGCGGGGACGCTTGCGCTCCAGTCACCGCGCTGCTCAGCGATGTGTGGGATCTTATGAAGACTCTCTACTTTGATTGTTTTGCCGGTGCGAGTGGCGACATGATTCTCGGCGCTCTGGTAGCAGCCGGCGTCGAGCGCCGCGATTTGATCGATCAGTTGCAGCTGCTCGGCGTGGCCGGGTGGAAGATTGACTTCGACACCGTCGATCGTTCCGGCATCAGCTCAACGTACGCACAAGTGCAGACGTCGCATGAACATGTCCACCGGCATCTGAGCGATATTCTCAAGATCATTTATCAGTCCCAGCTCAAGCAAAGTGTAAAAGAGCGAGCGGCGCTGATCTTTTCGCGCCTCGCCGAAGCAGAAAGCCGCGTTCACAACGAGCCCGTTGAGAAGATTCACTTTCATGAGGTCGGAGCGATCGATGCGATCATCGACGTCTGCGGCGCGGCGATTGGGTTTGAACTGCTGGGCATCGAACAATTTATTTCATCTCCGCTGCGCGTGGGCTACGGCATGGCCCAGATGGCCCACGGCCGTTTCCCAATTCCGCCGCCGGCGGTTGCTGATTTGCTAAGAGATCGGCCCATTTACGGGGGCGATGTTGAAGGCGAATTCGTTACGCCGACCGGCGCCGCCATAATCACCTCCGTCTGCGACCGATTTGAAAATATTCCCGCAATGAAGATCGAGACCACAGGTTATGGC
>DASWQK010000194.1:0-11662 GCA_036403735.1 Pyrinomonadaceae bacterium | reverse complement strand
GCTTTGCTCGCGGCCTTTAGCGGCATCGGCAGTCAGATTGGACAGTTCCTTGAACGCAAAGGCGGCGAAGAAGAACGCGAGCATCTGCTGGTCAGCGAACAGGCGGCGCGCACCGAGGCGGAAGAAGCGAACCGATTGAAGGATGAGTTTCTGGCGACGCTCTCTCATGAATTGCGAACGCCGCTCACCGCGATATTGGGCTGGCTGTCGATGCTCCGAAGTGGCCGGCTCGACGACGAGACGTCGGTGCGCGCGCTGGAAACAGTCGAGCGCAACGCCAGGGCGCAGGCGCAACTGATCGAAGACCTGGTAGATGTATCCCGCATCGCCGGTGGAAAACTAAAGCTCGACGTGCAGCCGGTTGATCTCCTCAATGTGATCAGTGCGGCTATCGATATCGTACAACCGGCCGCAAACGCTCGCGGAGTTTCGATTGAAGTCTCGCAGGATGCCGCTACCGGGCCAGTCGCCGGCGACGCCGCGCGCTTGCAACAGATAATCTGGAACCTGCTTTCAAACGCCGTCAAATTTACGCCGCGCGACGGTCACGTCTACATTTCCCTGCGGCACGTGGAATCGTTCGCGGAAGTGGAAGTGACCGACAGTGGAATTGGAATCGATGCGGATTTTCTGCCACGAGTATTCGAACGGTTCCGTCAGGCTGAATCGGCGGTGATTAGATCGCAGCGCGGCCTGGGGCTGGGATTGGCAATCGTTCGGCACTTGACTGAACTGCACGGCGGAACAGTTACGGCCGCGAGCGATGGAGAAGGTACGGGTGCGACGTTTACGATTCGCATCCCGCTTGCATCAGACCACATTGGCATGCCTCGTAAATTAGTTCCGGAGGAATCTCAAATCGTGGATCTGAGGCTCGCGGGCCTGCGGGTGTTGCTGGTCGAAGATGAGGCCGATGCTCGCGAGTTGTTGACGCTCACCCTACGCGTCTCAGGCGCCGAAGTTAAAGCTGTAGATTCGGTGCAGCAGGCGCTGCTAAATTTACAGTCGTTCAATCCTGACGTGCTTTTGAGCGACGTTGGACTGCCGTTCGAGAGCGGTTACGATCTCATTCAAAAGATCCGCGCGCTACCCTCGGATTTCAACAGGATTCCGGCGGTTGCCCTAACCGCGTTCGCGACCGAAAAGGATCGACAGCGCGCTTTGGCCTCGGGTTTCCAAATGCACCTGAGCAAACCGGTTGAGCCGCGCGCGCTGATCGAGGCGATCGAACGTTTGGTAAATGGCAGGGATGGACATGAATAGTCCGGCTGAAAAGAATTTGCGTCGTTGCCACTGGGCCAGCACTGATCTTTCGATCGCCTATCACGATCGTGAATGGGGAGTCCCGGTTCACGACGACCGCACACTTTTTGAGTTCTTGATTCTTGAGGGCGCTCAGGCGGGCTTGAGCTGGGAAACGATCCTGAGAAAGCGCGACAACTATCGCCGTGCGTTCGACGACTTCGCGCCCGCGAAAGTAGCCAGGTATGACCAACGACGCATGGCGAAGTTGATGTCTAATGAGGGCATCATTCGCAACCGTTTGAAGGTCAATTCCGCGGTCGAAAACGCAAAAGCCTTCCTTGTGATTCAGAAAGAGTTCGGCAGTTTTGATAAATACGTCTGGAGATTCGTTAACGGGAAACCTCTCAAAAGAAAGCGGAGCGCACCGATCCAGGCTACGACGTCTGATTCTGACGCGTTAAGCCGCGATCTGAAACAAAGAGGTTTCAAGTTTGTGGGATCGACGATCTGCTATTCGTTCATGCAGGCGGTTGGCATGGTGAATGATCACGAGGTCACGTGCTTTAGATATCGGCAAGTGTCGTAGAGGTCTCGCTAACGTTTAGAGTCGGTACTTGTGCCGACAGCGCGGACAAGGCCCCGCTCTAAAGAATCATCTTTTATCCGTGTCTGACCCATCATGTCTGTTCTGCAAAATCGCGAGCGGCGAACTCGCTGCTCGCATCGTCTTCGAAGACGACGACTGCCTGGCCTTTCTCGATCATCGTCCTGTCTTTCCAGGTCATTGCCTGCTTATCTCCAAACAGCATTATGAGACTCTGATCGATTTGCCCGCGAACTTGATTGAACCTGTCTTTCGTGACGTTCAACTTCTGGCGCGCGCGGTCGAGGCGGGAATGCAGGCGCACGGCACGTTCGTTGCGATGAATAATCGCGTGAGCCAAAGTGTGGCGCACTTGCACGTGCACGTTGTACCGCGTCGCAGGAAGGATGGCCTGAGAGGTTTTTTCTGGCCGCGTTATCCGTACAAGAGTGATGGGGAAGCCGACGCTGTGCAGCAGGCGATCCGCGCTGTGGTTGCAGAATTGAAGTCGTGAATCGAATTGCTTCACTGGGTCTTTGTGGTGAATCTGTTCCGGCAAGCATTCACCACAATGATACGGGGAAATCACAGAGTCCCAGAGGGATGACTTGACGCGCTCCCGGTATCAACTTGTCTCTTTCCGCTGTACCACTTTTTTGGGCAAGGGCACGGAGGCATGCATATTAGAAGTCCATAAGCCGTGCCGGCTTCAGGGTTGTGTTTTTAAGAGTTTTGGCAGCAGATCATCCAGCTCAGAAACAGTTTTGATTTGCGCAATCACCTTGCCGTTCCGATCAATTAGAAATTTCGCCGGCAGGTTCTCGATCGCAAACAACCCAACGGCGACGGGTAAGGAACTTTCGCTGGTTGATTGAGTCCAACTAACGCCGCGGGCGTTAACGATTTCGCGGGCCTTGATCTGCGCCTCTTTCGCGAATTCCGGATCGATCTCTTTCTGGCCCAGCGTCTCGCTGTCCATGCCGATAATTTCAAATCCCGAAGCGTGATGTTTTTGATAAGCATTCTTCAACTGAGGAATGTCGGCGAGGCACGGACTGCACCACGACGCCCAAAAATCCAGTAGCACAACTCGTCCGCGAAAATCCGAGAAGTGTCGTAACTTGCCGTTGAAGTCGGTGAAGTTAAAGTCAGGAACCAGCGAACCAGTCGTTACACTTTTTAGCGTCGCAGGATTTTCCCGGGCTGTGGGTACTTGACCAGGCCTCGCTTTTTCGCCGTTCACCGCCGCTTCCAATTCGATCAATTTAGGCGGCAGACAAATCGTCGGCGTGCAAGTTTGATAACGCACCTGCACCCGCACTTTTTCAGAAGACGCAGAGGGTGTGATCGATTTAATCGGAATCGTGAACTGTACTATCCCCTCATAAAACTCAGTTGCAACCTGGAAATTTGGATCATAGGCGGAACGTGGGGCAGGAGAATCGATTTCGCCGGCAACTTCAAATTCTTGTCCCGGCAAAAGAGTGATGCGGGTCGGCGATGGGCCGCCTTCGATTTTTTCGGTCGAATAAAGGTGCCATCCCGTGTCGATTCGCGCGGTCAGCTCGATTGCGAACGTTTTCTTGTCAGCGGTTGATGGACTCGCCTTAATCGACCACTTGATCGGATCCGGTTCCTGTCCCGAAACTGCCAGAGCCGATGCGGACAACGCCGTCAGCAACACCACTCGAAATAGAGGGCGTCGAAACATCTTACTGCACGGCTGCGGTTGCTGAGGCAGTGGCCGCCGGACTCAATTTGAGATAGACCGTTTGCAGGACCTGCTTCGTCTTCATGTCCTGGACAAACGCCACGAGCGACAAATTATTCGGATCGATCTGATATTTCTTGTCGAGGAACGTGAAGGGATCGCCGCGATGTCCCTGCTGCTCATAGCCATCCAGATATTTCTTTAGTTGATCGCTCATCGCCTTCAGATCAAACGCCCACTCGATCGTCGTTGGACCCGAACCCGACAGCGCAAATCCGTTCGCCTCTTTACCACCCAAACTGCGCACGACCATGGGATGAAAGCGCACGCCGTTCTCGCCCGTGTAGCGAACCTCATCTTCAGTCAGCGCGATTTGAAGCTTAAGATCAGGTGAAGGTGCTTTGATTTGATCGACGACCACATTCGCCTTCACGATGTCGCCGGCGATCACACCGGTCACCGCTATTTGCGCCTGCGCCGCCAATTCCAATTCCGATTCTATTTTTGGGTTCACTCGATCGTAAAAACCTTTGGTCATGTCGCGCGATCCGCCGGCGCTCGGCAGACGGAATCCATCAACGACCGGTGTCGGCGTGCCGGGGACGCCGTAGTATTTTCCGCGATCAACGGTCGCCGGATTCGTCATTGGATCGGGAAGCGGGATGTGCAAATGATAAATTAGCACCACCAGGTCCTGACGCTTGTAGCGCTCGAGCAATCCATCGAAACCGAGGTCGGCCGCCACACATGGACCACAGCCGGAACCAGTGAACAGCTCTGCCAGCGCCGTTCTGCTGGTGCGCTTGGTGGATGTTTGATAGTGATCGAAATGAAGCCCGGCATTGAGCTTTCGATATTTACTGTCCAGTAGATCTTCGAGGCCCGTCAGCGAATCCTGATGCATCGCGCGATAGGCAGTTTCCATCAACTGACGATCGGCTTTCTTCAGAGGCGTCTTAACCGCAGCTGAGGTGAAGTATTCGACCGCAGTTTTATGATCGCCGGTACTCTCGGCGATCGTGCCCAGGCCAATCATCGATGAACTCAATTCAGGATCGTTCGTCAACGCCAGCTTCAGATAAGTCTTTGCCTGTTTAGTCTTTCCTTGTTTCAAGTAAATTCTGCCCAGCGTGTCCTGCCCGCGCGCTCGCTGCCGGCGTATGTTCTTAGCCAGCTCGTCTTCATACATCGCCGAGCCTTTGGTCGACAGCTCTTCGGCCCAGTCGAGCATCAGCCCCGCGTCCATTAATTTCGTGGCCACGTTCAGGTAGCTGCTGCCGAGCGCCAGCGGACTGACCTTGCTGGGTTCGAAGATCTTTTCAGCTGCCGCGCGAATCTTATCTGTCTGCGTCGGAAAACTCTTGATGTATGCGTCAAGCACATCATTGCGGGCCTGGAAAGCTACAACCTTATCTGGAAAGTCCTTTACCACCTTCTCTAATGCTTCGATTTTCTTTTGTGGATCCTTGATACGTCGCGCTTCGTCATAAGCCTTTTGCTCAGGCGCGGGTGCCGGCGGTGCAACAGGCACGGGCGATTGAGCAGGGGATGGAGTCGGGGAGGCAACTGGCGCCACTTGCTGCGAGCGCGTCACGACAAAACAACTTAGCAATAAAACAACCAGGCACGCCGTGATTTGAGGGATTCTGAATCTCATTGAACTCTCCTTCGATTTTCGAGCTCGCAAAAGGACTCGGACGATTTCACGTATTGTACACCCACTTGGTTCGACAATTTCACAGGCATTCCGCCCTGTTCACAAAAATGTTTGCGTGGCGAAAAAATAAAACACGCAAAAAATCATAAAAGTTTGACCCGAAAAAATGTTTTCGGTATAAGCATCAGTGTCACGAAGGTTACGGCTTTTGAGACCAGCTAAGGGATCGGCGAACGGAGTCGTGAGGCTCTGGGAGAGAGTAAAGGCAGAGCGGTTTGCACTTGCTATGACGCCCGTAGTTGAGGCCGAAAGGTTTGCTAGGAAGACCGAAAGGTACTCCGAGCGCCCGGATAAAAACGGGTAGCAACCACAAGAGAGGACCCGCTTGTGGAGAGCCATGTCGCTCGAAGAAATTCGAGCCTCGTTGCCGGGGACGTAACCGGCGGTGGAGGAAAGCCACCAAAAAAACAACCTACTGGCACCATGGAATCTCGCAAGGGAAGCCATGAGATTCGCGGAAACAGGTTTTACATCCCGCAAGGGAAGTGAGATTAACTGAAGCAGATCGCGTGCTGACCGGGAAGCGTCGACCGCCGATTGCTTGTCGGGATACAAATTGGCAGCTTGGTCTTGACGAAGTCAGGTTGCCATCTTACGAATCGCTTCGGTGGTTCATAAGACTTCGGGATTGCGCTGCTAACATCTTCGGGTGAGAGCAGCGCGATTTCGTTTTTGGACCCGATATTTCTCATAACCGTTTACTCGCCAATCTAATAACCGTTTACAGGTGGGCTACTGCCCGCCCGTGGTTTCGTTTCTGGGATGACGGGCGGTAGCCCGCCTCTAAACGCTCACCAGAATTTTACAATTCTTAACACATCTGCAAGCCCTGGCAGCTAGAAGTTTTGCTACCCTACTGGTACAGTCTCTGCCCTCAAGACAATCATCGTTAGTAGGTTTAGAGGCGGGCTACTGCCCGCCATTAACCTGGATTAGGCGGGCAGTAGCCCGCCTCTAAACGGACATGACTTAAGGAGAAACCATGAGCGATACCGCGACTCAAGCACAAATGGAACATGCACCAGGAAGTTTTTGCTGGATCGAATTGGCTACAACTGATGGGCCCGGGGCGAAGAAATTCTATGCCGAGATTTTCGGTTGGGAGGCCCAGGACAGCCCGGTCGGACCGGACATGGTCTACACGATGCTGAAACTCAACGGCAAAGACGTCGGCGCCCTTTATCAGAAAGGCGAGATGATGAAGGATGTGCCCACTCACTGGGCTTCGTACATTAGTGTCACGAGCGCCGATGAAACCGCAGCGAAGGCGAAGGCCTTGGGTGGCACCGTAATGAAAGAGCCCTTCGACGTGATGGACGTCGGCCGCATGGCGGTAATCATCGATCCCACCGGCGCGGCGTTCTGCATCTGGCAAGCAGGAAAGCATAAGGGCGTCGGGATCAAAGGCGAGACAAACTCGCTCTGTTGGAACGAGTTGCTAACAAATGACACGACCAGGGCGATCGATTTTTATACGAAGCTTTTTGGTTGGAAGACGAAGACGGACGGTGGCGCCACGCCTTATACCGAGATCATGAATGGCGACGATCACATCGGCGGAATAATGCAAATTCAACCGCAGATGGGACCGATGCCGCCGAATTGGGGGATTTATATCGCTGTGGCCGACTGTGATGGGACCGCACAAAAAGCTACTTCGCTGGGCGGCCGTCAATATGTTCCGCCAACGGACATTCCGCACGTGGGCCGCTTCGCCGTGCTGAGCGATCCGCAGGGCGCCGTGTTCAATATCATCAAACTGGACCTGCAGCATCACGAGTAAGTAGAGGCAGACGTGACTGGAGCGCAATCATCCCGGTTGCTGCGTTGCCATGAGCGCCGCTGACAGCAAGAGATGTTTCTTGCCATCAGGCAAGCGAGGACGCTTGCGCTCCAGTCCGTTACGTATGATCACGCGCGGGCTTCTGACACTTTGACCTATCTATTCTCCTCACGTACAACTCTGTAAATGAAAGCGCGCGTCGTCTGGCTGATCCTCTGCGGCATCTGGGGCTCGACGTGGCTCTTCATTAAACTTGGCCTTGCTGACCTTCCGCCTCTGACTTTCGCGGGCATTCGATTCCTTGTCGCTTCATTGATTCTCAGTGCGCTGATACTTGCGCGCGGTGTGCGCTGGCCGCGTTCACGGCGCGATTGGTCCTTGATCGCAATCGTCGGTTTGCTTCAATTCACCTTGAATTACGGGTTGGTTTTCTGGGGAGAGCAACACATTCCGTCAGGTCTGGCGGCGGTTCTGCAATCCACCTTTCCGGCATTTGGATTGGTGATTGCGCACCTGTATCTACCGTACGAGCTGCTGACGACCAGAAAAGTCATTGGCGTCTTGATGGGCGTGGTGGGCGTAGCGATCATTTTTTCCGATCAACTTACGATTGCCGGACACCTGGCGCTGTTAGGAAGTGTTGCCCTCGTTGCCAGCGCGTTCTTTGGCTCATACAGCAGCGTGCTGGTCAAAGCTTACGCCAGGGAGATCGATCCGCAAGTGCTTGCCGCCGGTCAGATGATCTTCGGTTTTCCCCCGCTGCTGATTATTGGAATCGCGACCGAAGGAAATCCATTCCGCTTTCATTGGACCATGACGGCCGTGATCTCACTCGCATATCTCATCGTAGTAGGGTCGGTGATTGCCTTCGCGCTCTACTACTGGTTAGTGCGGCACATGGAAGTGACTAAGACGATGCTGATTGCGCTGGTCACTCCGGTCGTCGCTCTCGTCATCGGGATGATCGTGCTCCACGAGAAACTAAATTGGCGTTTATTTGTTGGTGCGGCCTGCATCATTTCTGGTATCGGTTTGATTGTGTTGCGGAACAGACAAAAGACTGTGTCAACGAGTGAAGACGAAGCCGATCTGATACCGAAGCCGTAAGTGAGGCTTTATAATTTCGGCATGCCGATATCATCGATTAATCCTGCTACGGGTGAGGTCCTCAAAACATTTGAAGCGCTCAATAAACGTGAACTTGAAGAGAAGCTGAGTCGCGCTGCCGGCGTTTTTCGCGAACATCGCCGCGCCACATTTCATGACCGCGCTGTCATGATGAACCGCGCAGCGGAAATTCTTGAGAGCGAAAAGAAGAGTTTCGCCCGCACGATGACGCTCGAGATGGGTAAGCCAATCAACGGCGCGATACAGGAGGCGGAAAAGTGCGTCTGGGTTTGTCGCTATTACGCGGAGAATGCCGAGCGTCATCTTATCGACGAACATGTCGCGACTAATGCGACGAGAAGTTTCGTGCGCTTTCAGCCGCTGGGTGTAGTGCTGGCGGTCATGCCCTGGAACTTTCCTTTCTGGCAGGTCTTTCGCTTTGCCGCGCCGGCGCTGATGGCCGGTAACACGGGACTGCTTAAGCACGCTTCAAATGTTCCGCAGTGCGCGCTGGCGATCGAGGATATTTTTTCGCGCGCGGGTTTTCCCGAGGGGGCATTTCAGACTCTCCTAATCGGTTCGGACGCAGTCAAGGAACTTCTGGAGGATTCGCGCGTGGCAGCAGCGACGTTAACCGGCAGTGAGCCGGCGGGACGCAGCGTTGCCGGCATCGCCGGACAACAGATCAAGAAGATTGTGCTGGAACTTGGCGGCAGCGATCCTTTCATCGTCATGTCTTCAGCCGACCTTGAAGCTGCGGTGAGCACCGCGGTCAAAGCGCGCACCATCAACAATGGTCAATCATGTATCGCGGCGAAGAGATTCATAGTCCACGAAGAGGTTTATGATCGCTTCGAAAGCGAATTCGTGGCGGCGATGAAGAGTCTGCGCGTCGGCAATCCATTGGTTGAATCGACGGACGTTGGTCCATTGGCCACGAAGCAAATTCTGGCTGACCTGGATGAACAGGTGAAAGTGAGCGTCGCCGCCGGAGCAAAGATCCTGACCGGAGGCCGCCCGATCGAGTTCACCGATGGTTTAGCGCGCGGTAATTTTTATGAACCGACCGTGCTCGCCGACATTCCAAAGGACTCGCCGGCTTATCGGGATGAACTCTTCGGCCCGGTCGCTTCGCTGTTTCGCGTTAACAGCTTTAATGAGGCTATCGAACTTGCGAATGCTACGGCGTTCGGACTTGGTTCATCGGCATGGACGAATGATGAGTCGGAACGTGAGCGATTCATCGAAGAATTGGAAGCCGGCTCGGTGTTCATCAACGGGATGGTCGCTTCCGATCCGCGCCTGCCGTTCGGCGGCGTGAAGCATTCAGGCTATGGAAGGGAACTGAGTTACTTCGGTATTCGCGAGTTCGTGAATGTTAAGACTATTTGGATGAATTGAGAGCCTCTCAATTAGCCGAATCGTCCTCGCCTCCACCGGTTAATTCTGCGAGTTGTTGATCGAACGACCCGATCCAATCCTTGCTTGGCAAAAGACGGTTCTCTTGCTTGAGCTTGACCAAGATTTCAAGGCCGCGCTGCAAATAATCCGTTCGCAAGTCTGAAGGTAAATGTGCCAAGGTCCCGAGCTTCGAGCATGAGAGTGCAAGATCGGTTTGCCACTCTGTATTAGCGGGATCGCGCGCGGCAAGGGCCTCCGCAATCTCAAGATCCTTCCGATACGAGTCCAGCGCGCCCGGACCATCCCCTTGAGCCACCAGCACGTCACCGATCTCGCTGTGACTCACGGAGAGGTCGCGTTGCCACTCAGTGTTGGCGGGATCGCGCGAGGCCAGCGCCTCCCTGATCCCAAGACTCTTGCGATACGAGTCCAGCGCGCCCGGGCCATCGCCTTGAGCTACCAGCACGTCACCGATCTTGTCGTGACTCACGGAGAGGTCGCGTTGCCACTCAGTGTTGGCGGGATCGCGGGCTGCCAGCGCCTCCCTGATCCCAAGACTCTTGCGATACGAGTCCAGCGCGTTTCGACCATCGCCCTGGGCTATCAAAACATTCCCGATTCTTTCATGAGTCACGGAGAGGTCGCGTTGCCAACCAGTGTTGGCGGGATCGCGCGCGGCAAGGGCCTCCGCAATCTCATGACCCTTCCGATACGAGTCCAGCGCGCCCGGACCATCGCCTTGAGCTACCAGCACGTCACCGATCTTGTTGTGACTCACGGAGAGGTCGCGTTGCCACTCAGTGTTGGCGGGATCGCGCGCGGCAAGGGCCTCCGCAATCTCAAGATCCTTCCGATACGAGTCCAACGCGCTCGGACCATCGCCTTGGGCTAACAGCACGTTACCGATCTTGTTATGACTCACGGAGAGGTCGCGTTGCCACTCAGTGTTGGCGGGATCGCGCGATGCCAGCGCCTCCCTGATCCCAAGACTCTTGCGATACGAGTCCAGCGCACCCGGACCATCGCCCTGAGTTACCAGCACATCACCGATTCTGTCGTAAGTCACGGAGACGTCGCGTTGCGCAGTAATATCATCGGGAGTCGATCTAAGACGAGCTTCGATGGTCAAACGGGCTCTTCTAAAGCTCTCCGTCGCTGCCGAAAGACTTCCTAACAGGAGTTGAAGATCGCCGATCAAGAAGTGTGTCCACGTGTCGTTGGGATCATGTTCCGCGGCGCGTTGGAAGGCGACCAAAGCCTCACCCACGTTGTGAGACATGGCGAACGCGCCTTGCTCGCGTGCCAAAGCGGCAGCCTCTTGGCGTTGTAGCACGTCGTCAACGCCGGGAGTGCCGATTTGCGCGACTTCGCGAGCTTCCTGTTTCTCAAGTAGTGTCTGGGCCGGTTTAGTATCGCCGGCTTCAAGCGCGTTAACTGCGGCGATCTCGGCTTCGCTTGCGTCAGGTTGCGCAGCCGCAGTCAGGGTGCGCGCGACCGCCGAGCGCAGCAACTCGTCTTCGAGTTCCTTAACCCTCCCTCGCAGCGAAACATTTTCTGTCTCTCGTTCGTCGATCATTTGATTCTTGCGCGCGAGTTCCTGCGTCAACGTGGCCACAATCTGTATTGTTTGCGAATCGTCAGATCGCACGATCGTCCGGAGGTTCTCCAATTCGTGTTGCACACCGGTGCTCAGTCCCTGAATAAGCCCTCGCAGATCGCTAAATTCGGCGGGGCGGACCTCGCGTCGCACTTCTTCTTCAAAGGCTCGCACCAGCGCGGCTCGCGGCGCGTTCAGCAAATCCGACGCTCTGATGTCGGGGACGCTGGTGCGCAATAGGGCAATGCGCGGGATTTTGGATTGCTTCGCTCGTCGGAATTCAAGGTGGGTGATAGACAAGCTCTTGGGGTTATCCTGCTCAGGCTGAAATCCATAACGGTGGCCCAGAACGAGAACGTAGAGATCGCAACCATCAATGTCTTCAAGGCAACTATCGCGCACGGTTTCGCTGTTTGGGCGATAGCTGTGCATGGGTTGATGTTCGGCCGTTACAAGCCAGTCGATGACAGCCTGTCGTTCGGCTGCCAAATCCGCCACGGTGGAAGAAACATAAACTT
>DASWQK010000193.1:0-6465 GCA_036403735.1 Pyrinomonadaceae bacterium | reverse complement strand
GCGGAAGGATGAAGGAGAACGCGACCTCATGTCAAACAGATGAGCCGCTACGGTAGTTCCCGATATTGGTTTCGGGTTGTCTTTTTCCGCGCTACCAGAACGGTCCAGCACATCACACGAAATCGTCAGGAACAAATGCTTCGTGTGATTAGTGGATCGTCTTGCGTGGCTTGGATTCTCAAAAGAAGAACACCACAACCGGCACAGTTTCTTCTCCGGCCTCAGTGACTTGTAACCTGGCCAACCAATTCATCCCAACGGTTCTGGGCCTTCAGAATAAGTTCGATAACTTCACGCACCGCACCGGCGCCGCCATTAAGCGCAGTGACGTGGTGGGCCGCACGTTTGGTGTCTTCGGCAGCATCCGCCACCGCCACCGCCAAACCAACCAGTCGCATGACCCCAATGTCGCCGAGGTCATCGCCGATGAAACAGCATTCATCAACCGAAACATTTGCGTCGGCAATGATCTCTTCCAGCGCCACTATTTTGTTCTTCGCATACTGATGAACGTAGGTCATCTTCAATTCGTGGGCTCTGCGTTCGACGCCGCTGGAGGCGCGGCCCGAAATGATTCCACTCTTGAAACCGGCGCGATGCCACATGGAAATTCCCTGACCATCACGGGCATGAAAGGCTTTTTGCTCATCGCCATCAGGAGTGAGCCAAATCCGCGCGTCAGTAAGCACACCGTCGCAATCCACCAGCAGGAGTTTTATTCGCCGGGCGCGCTCAGCGATATCAGTTTCGGATTTCGAGTTTTGAGTTTCGAGGTTCACAGTGCTGGAATAGTCCGGTGGTCCAAACGCCCTCTTGAGTTATGACCCGCTCGCTACCGCTTGCGGTTCTGTAACACGGCTATTGATCAAATGCGCCATGTAACCGGCGCCGAATCCGTTGTCTATGTTTACCACCGCTATCCCGGGCGCGCAGGCGTTCAGCATCGTCATCAATGCGGCAGTTCCGCCCAGGCCAGTTCCATACCCGATGCTGGTCGGCACCGCGATGACCGGTGCTGCGACCAGGCCCGCCACCAGCGTCGGCAGCGCGCCATCCATCCCCGCAACCACAACCACAACGTTCGCGCTGTTCAACTGATCCTGCGCCGCGAGCAACCGATGAACGCCGGCGACGCCAACATCGTAGAGACGCTCTGTGCGACTGCCCAGGGCGAGCGACGTTACCGCTGCCTCTTCGGCGACGGGCACATCGGCAGTGCCCGCGCAGACAATCAACACCGAAGTTGTTGTCAGCTGCGTACCATTGACCCCCAGTTGAATCACGCGGGCCTCTTCAAAGTATTTCGCGTTGGGCAGACGTGCGGCCACAGCTTCATAAATTTCACGGCTCGCTCGGGTCGCTAGTATCGGCGAATGCTTCTGTTCGAGCCTCTGCATGATTTCGACGACGTGCTCGATGCGCTTACCTTCGCAAAAAACGACCTCGGGAAAACCTTTTCGCAGCGCGCGATGATGATCAAGACGAGCAAAACCGATATCTTCGTAAGGCAGGTTGCGCAGGCGTTCGACCGCGCTTTCAACTGTACGAGTACCGCTGCGCACTTCACTTAATAGTTCACGGAGTAATTCTGCTTGCATGTCTCGTCGGTACTGACCTCATATCTTGCTATAACGACCGTTCTCGGTCCAATGACTTGGTAGTGTTTTAGACTTTGCGATTTCCCCCTGCGGCTCTACGTTTTTGCGTGAAAATCTTCCAGCAGGAAAGCAATCTCACGCGAAGGCGCAAAGACGCGAAAAGGCAAACTAAGACCGCCCTAATGACTTTCCGGTTTGGTAACCTTCAGGATCAATCACGATCTCACGAAAACCGAGCCCGTTGAGGCGACTAGTGATTTCTGACTGATGGGAATGGACTAGAGAAAAGTCGCGCGGCTCGACTTCGATTCGGGCCGTCTCGCCATGATGACGAACGCGCACCTGGCCCACGCCGAGTTTTCGCAGGAATGTTTCCGCACGATCGACCTGCGACAACGATTGCAATGTAATCGGAGTACCGTGCGGAATGCGCGATGACAGGCACGCCAACGCCGGTTTGTCCCACGTTGGCAAACCGAATTTTCGCGACAGTTCCCTCACCTCAATCTTCGTAAGACCAGCGTCAACCAAAGGTGAAATCACACCGTATTCGATTGCTGCGGCCCGGCCCGGCCGGCGATCATCAAGATCGTCTCTGTTCAGCCCGTCGAGTACGCAATCGAATCCCTCGCCGCGGGCAAAGTCACCAATCCGCGCATACATCTCGGTCTTGCAGAAGTAGCAGCGATTGGCGGCGTTCGCCAGATAGTTCTGATCGCGCGTTTCGAAGGTTCGAATAACGCAATGCTTCGCGCCCATCGCTTTCGCGAGCTCTTCCGCTTCTTCCAATTCTCCGTTCGGCAGCGACTCGCTAAGCGCCGTGACGGCGATGGCGCGATCACCAAGTACATCGTGAGCAAGCTTCAAAACGAGAGTCGAATCGACGCCTCCGGAAAAAGCGACAGCGCAAGACGGCAAGCGCGCAATCGCTTCGCGCAGCCTATCCAATTTCAATGCTAGTGGATCCATTAATTTCTATCTCCCCTCTCACTCTGGGAGAGAGGGGCCGAGGGGTGAGGGCGCGAAGCGCAGCGCGACAGCAGCTTTGCGGAAAGATTTTCTGCACTCGCTAATTCCCTCACCCAACCCTCTCCCATGGTGCGAGGGCTAACGCACCTCAAACAATTCAATCGCGCCCAGCTTCAAGTTACCGCCAATGCGAACCAGGATGAAAACCGCGGTTCCCGAATGCTCAACTCCTAATTGCTTAGTATCCAGGGCCACGTCAACAGCCACACGATCAGCGTCCAGCTGTTCAGTTCGTAACACGCGCGTCTGCCACATTTCCGGTTGAGTTCCCACGACCTGTTGCACAAACCGGCCCAACTCTCCGGGCACAATCATCGGTCCGATCTCCGCCTGCCGGCCGGTTCGAATTGCAGTGTCGAGTTGACTCACAAAGTTCTTCGCCGCTTCATCTATGACCGGCGTCGCTGATTCCGCGCGAATGCGTTCAGCTCGCGCTGCCAAGGTCGATGCATATTCAGCGTCAGCACGAATCGCGTCCGTGAAATTTCGCGAAGCTTCCGCGGCCTGTCCGCGCCGCAAAGCAATTTCGCCCAGTCCAAAGCTGGACCACGCCAGGCTCGCCGGCAGTGGCACCTTCTCATTCATCAACTGCTTGAACTCTTTTTCGGCGTCTTCGTTTTTGTTCTCAGCCAACAACGCCCGCCCCAAAACGATCCGGCCCTCCTGCAATCGTGGTGAGGCCGAAAGCATTTGGCGCGCCAACGTTTCCGCCTTAGCGTATTCCTGCGCGCCGTACAGACGGTTCGCCTCAGCCAGCGAGGTAGCCACGTCCGGCACGCGCGGCGCGACATCATTTGTGTAATCGAGCTGCGGATAGAACTTCTCTGGATCGACTTCAACCGATTGGATGTTGGTCGCGTTCTTGAAAGTTACCTGCGCAAAGTCATGCGGAGGTATGCTGGTCTGGGCCATCACCCGCTGTCCCGAATTGGTCACCCCGGCCACCTCGACGACCACTTCCATCGATCCAAGATTACGCAAAGCCGCGGTCCATTGGCCCGCTTCCTGCACCGGCAGACCCGCCATCAGGTCCATGTCTGTAGCCTGGTCCAATTCCTGATCCAGTAAAGTCTTCAACGAGCTTCCGCCGCGGGCGGCAAAACCAGCGCGCGCCGCAGCCAACGTTAAACCGTCGGGGCCGGTCTTGCCGCCGGCCAGCAAGGTCTTTATCGTTGCCATGAACAGATCACGACCCACCAGATGATCAGCTAATCGCCAGATCATGGCGCCCTTGTTAGCGACCGAGTTCAAATAAGTAGGATCAAGCGCAGTCGTCCGTGACAGTGGTGCATCGCGTTTGGCGATTCCCGAGTAGCCCACACGTTCGCGAGCGCGCTCGGCTTCAGCAGCTTCGGCGCCAAACTCTTTTTCGATAAACAGCGTGGCCACAAACCGCGTCAGGCCTTCGCGCAAAACGCCATTCCCCTCGCCGCGCACCGGGGTGTCGGCGCCAATCCATAAGTGCCCAATCGCTTCCGCGATCGTCATGGCCGTCGAAGAGTCGATACTCTTGCGACGAAATGATCCTTCGCCCAAAAGAATCGCTCCCGCGTCGTCAAAGCCGGCCCCGCGGGTGACTGAAATCAAACGCATGGGAATATCCGGGCCCGCGCCAAACAAGCTCGCATAAAACGAACGCGCGTCGCCGGCCAAACCAATCAAGCTCTCAGCCTGTTTACGTTCGTCGGCGCCTGCGCCTTTTGGCAGATACGCGGCAATCCCTTTGGTGTTCGCCGTACCGTCAACTCGATCCCAGTTACCGCTTACAAAGAATGGCCGCGCATTCGTTGATTGCTCGAACACGCTATTGCCGCCCGCGCTTTTTTCGACGCCCGAGGAAATCGCAGTACCGCCGTTTACCGTCAAGCGAAATGGCGCGTAATCCGCCCCGCGCGGCGCGAACTCGTTATTGACCTGCGGATACCACATCGACTGGGGTAGAAACTGCGAACCAACCGGCGAGAGTGCGGCAATGCCGTTGTTCTCAGTTACCGGCAGGCGATATTCGACAGTCGCAGTTATGTTCTCGTTTGACGGAACGGAAGCCGGCAGATTAATCGTGATGCGTTGCGCGTTACCGCGTGTTTCCGGTCGCGATTGATAAGTGGCAGTCGTTGATCCAATTGTGACTGACTTTATTTCCGCCTTGGGATTGATTCGCAAACTCAACGTCGATCCCGCGCCACGGCCAATATTGCGCACCGAAATAGTTGCCCGCGCATTCAGCGCCCGGTCACCGCCGGGCGTTGGAACTGTAACGTCAAAGTTCGTGACCAACCACGCGGCGCGTGGTTCATCCTGCGCTCGCGTCACCGTTGAGATGGCAAGTACCCAAACAAGGCAGATTGAAAATAAGAACCGGATAAGCTTCATATATGATCGGGTCGTCGTGTGGCTAAGATCAGCGACTGGAGCGCAAGCGTCCTCGCTTGCTCCGCCTTCAGTCAATAGCAGCAACCGGGACGGTTGCGCTTCAGTCTGGTGCCTCGCACCTTTAATTTTGCGTTTTTCAATTCTAAAGTCTCAATTCTAAGCTCTCTGAATCAGCGCGTGTATATCGCGCAAGCTCAACAGCAAAGGACCCATTCGATCCAGCGGCAACATATTCGGGCCGTCGGACGGCGCGCGCTCTGGCGCGTCGTGGACCTCCATGAAGACGGCATCAACGCCGCAAGCAACTCCCGCGCGCGCGAGTGGTTCGATGTACTGCGACAATCCTCCCGTTGCATGGCCCAACCCGCCGGGTAGTTGCAACGAATGCGTAACGTCGAAAACGATTGGCACGCCGAACCCGCTCATGATCGGAAACGATCGCATATCGACCACCAGGTTGTTGTAACCAAAGCTCACGCCTCGCTCAGTCAGCATCACTCGCTCGCAGCCGGCGGCCCGGGCTTTCTCAACTATGTTCTTCGCGTCCTCGGGCGCCAGAAATTGCCCCTTCTTAATATTGACCGCGCGACCTGACGCTGCGGCTGCCGCAATCAGATCAGTCTGGCGACAAAGAAACGCCGGGATTTGCAGCACGTCCGCGACTTCCGCCACCGCTGCGACCTGATCGATTTCATGCACATCGGTCAGCACGGGTACACCGACTTCATCTTTGATCGTTCGCAGAATCTCCAGGCCCGCTTCCCTTCCGATCCCGCGAAAACTTTTGATCGAAGATCTGTTTGCCTTATCGAACGAGCTCTTAAAAACAAAGTCCAGTCCGGCGTCACGCGCGTTTTTGGCGCAGGCGCGCGCCATCATCATTGCGTGCTCTCTCGATTCGATGACGCACGGCCCGGCGATAATCGTCAAACGCCCATCGCCGAAATTTGCTGAACCTACCTGAAACGATTTAGTCATCTGTGCAAGTGAAGTGAAGACTATAGTATCAAACGCGGTGCGACGGAAAGCAGGGTGAGCGTCGCGTAGTGTTCGGGTTTCGGTTTTCTCTGCGGACCTCTGCGCCATCCTCGGTTTCCCTCTGCGGTTAATCCTAAGTCTCGCAAAATAAAACCGCGGAGGAAGAGCCGAGGTCTTCACAGAGAAACACAGCGCAAACGGAAATCGGGGACTATCGAGCGTCGCTCTTCAAATTCGAGCTACGGCAAGATTTTCTTGATCTTATTAATTACTTTCTTGAGAGTGGACGGCTTCTCTGTGCGCGGGCGAGGTTCCATCTTACCCTGCGCCGGCAGAGGAGTTGGCGTTGGTGACGGCGTGGGAGTCTGGGTTGCAGTCGGCGTCGGCGTCGGGCTCGCTTGCGCGGCGACGCCGGTTTCCTGTCCCCGCCACCAGCGCGCAACAAGCAGACCCGAACCGAGAATCGCTATCACGAGGATGATCGCCG
>DASWQK010000192.1:0-2813 GCA_036403735.1 Pyrinomonadaceae bacterium | reverse complement strand
CTCATAAGTGCCTGATCGATATCGGCCACCATCTTTGATTCATTATCGCTTAACTTTAAAGCCAGTCCCTGAATCACATCATGTAGAGCATGATCAGAATCTTTCACGTCATCATTGGTAATATCGAGTGCACTCGCCTGTTCATCGTCGATGAGTTGCGCATGATGCCGCAGTTCGGCTAGCAAAAGTTTTTTGAAATGCTGGCGCTTATTAGAGTTCATACGCTGAAAGGTTTCGAATCCCCTGGTTTGCGATCGCGCCGGGACTCGGATTATAACGCGCAGTGACTCTCATCAAAAAGCTTGGCGGTAGTTGCGCGCGGCAAACACCTTGTGTTTTTATCGTCACGATCCAACATTCATAACTAATGAATCCAGTTCTGATTGCTACGATAACACTCGCAGCGCTCATATTCGTTGTAGCTTTATTGTATTCCACGGTGGGGCACGCGGGCGCGTCCGGCTATCTGGCCGCGATGGCCCTGTTCAGCATCTCGCCATTGGTGATGAAGCCAACGGCGCTCGTGCTGAATGTTCTGGTGGCTTTAATCGGAACAGTTCGTTTCTATCGCGCCGGATTTTTTTCGTGGCGGATTTTCTGGCCGTTTGTCATCACTTCGATTCCCGCCTCGTTTATCGGCGGCGCGCTCACCCTGCCGGTGCCGATCTATAAATCGATCGTCGGATTGGTTTTGCTTTATAGCGCTGTCCGACTGTTTTTCAGCGCCGGCCGCGCCGATCAAAAGCAGGTATCACGCGCTCCGATCGTTGCGGCTCTCGCAATTGGCGCTGCGATTGGTTTGCTTTCGGGTTTGACCGGCGTGGGCGGCGGCATCTTCCTGAGCCCGGTGTTGCTTATCATGCACTGGGCCAGGACGAAGGAAACCTCCGGCGTGGCAGTGGCTTTCATTCTGGTGAACTCGATTGCCGGTTTGTTGGGCCATGTCTCGTCGCTGGCGCTGGTGCCGCACGAGATAATTTATTGGGCGCCGGCGGCAATCATCGGAGGTTGGATCGGAACGGTTTTGGGAACGCGAGTGCTGGCGGTTGCCGGGATTCGGCGATGGCTGTCCGCGGTGCTGGTTCTGGCCGGAGCGAAATTGCTGTGGGAAGCTACGGTTCTCTTGCTCCACAGATAAGTTCAGCTGCCAGCAGAGGGATCGTCAATTCGTGATGGCCGGTGATCGCAAAGCCTCGCCCGGCGCCATCGGCAGTGGGCCGGCGAACCACATTAGTTAGCGGCCGATACGATTGAATGAAATCAAAGTTTGCGGTGGTGATATCGCTTAGTTCATGTCCAAGATTCCGGGCCAACGTCACGCACTTTAGAAATACTTCCGGCAGCGTCACCGCCGATCCAATGTTGAGATAGACCCCGCCGCCGTTCATTCTCCGCACCAGTTCCGTCAACAGACGAAAGTCAGTATGCGAAGTCGCCCCCAGCGCCGCGCCGTCCGCTTGTGGATGGAAGTGCGCGATGTCTCCACCGATCGTCAGATGCGCAGTGAACGGCACGCGCGCTTTGTAAGCGGCGCACAACAGAGAGACGCTTTCATGTTGTAGTTTCACTGCGAGCACCGCCCGGCCCATCGCTTCGCCGAGTCCGATGCTATCTTTCGCGCCGGCGCCTGCGGCTTCGTTCAGAAGCTTTCCGGTTTCCGCTGCGCCACCGAAGACGCCTTCGCCCAGTGTCGCGTCGACGTCTTCGGAAGTAGAACCAACCATCGCTATTTCGGCATCGTGGACCAGGACCGATCCGTTGGCTGCGATCGCCGAAACAAATCCGCGATTCAGTAAATCGATTATGACTGGCGCCAGTCCGGTTTTGATCACGTGGCCGCCAATTCCCCAAATGATCGGCTTTCCCAATCTTCGCGCGCGATGAATGCGCGACGCGAGCTCACGCAGATTTTGCACGGCCAGAATATTAGGAAGCGAATTGAGATAGTCGCCGAGCGAAGATTCTTCGTTAACTGTTTTCGCAAAGTCCGTGACTGTTACTTTGCTGGGGCGTGATGAGAGCGGATAGGTATGAACGTCCTCGAGGCTGATCGGTTTGAGATCTTCGTAAATGGACATTTTTCGAGGCGATGTTATTCGGCTGTCGGAAGCTCCTCAAGATCAGCAAGGTCTTTCAGACGACCAGACGCGCGCTTGTTGGTCCTCAGATCTTTCAAGCTGATTAGACTAACAGGCTCATTGTCCAACGTCGTTTCAAGCCGGTCGCGATAACAATCTTCGAATCGAACACCAGAGGCGGATGTTATTATCTCTATGAGATTAGGCTCACTTCCAAGTCTTAACACTTTGTCTTCTTGCAGAAAAACCTCCGCGGGTGGCGCCACGTCGAAGCCGAATTTGCAAAGCGTCCTCACGACTCGGTCGGCATTCTCGGGATTCAAAGCAATCCAGATGTCAAAGTCGTCTGTTGCGCGAGAATACCCGTGGTAGATAACCGCCCATCCACCGACCAGCAGATACTCAACGCTTTGGGCGCGTAACAATCTCAAGAACTCTTTGAAATGGCTCGGTAGCGCGAGATCCATAGTTCAATCGTCTCAAGTATTCGGCGTGGCGAACTCGTTCATCCGGTGTTCGCGAGTGCCAATAGGCCCTGTTGGCTGCGTCTGCTTCGGCAAAAGAGTTGAAGACTGTGAAAGCCGAACGATCAATCCGGTCTTCTGCCAAGTCATTCTGGTGCAATTCTGATTGCATGACGACGAGGATTATAGCATGCGATTACCTAGAGGAGTTTTTACTTCCTCACCGAGCCATTCCGCTTCCCATTCCCATTCAACAACGGCCTCAAGACCT
>DASWQK010000191.1:0-2086 GCA_036403735.1 Pyrinomonadaceae bacterium | reverse complement strand
CACCCTTCCTCGATATCGATGTCCGGATTGGGCCAGTGAATCTGGTAAAGATCAATCATATCCACCCGCAGCCGGCGCAAGCTGTCCTCGACCTCACGCCGTATTGATTCTCGCTTCAGGCTGTGACGGATATTGCCCCGCGCATCCCAGATCATTGAACACTTCGTAAAAATGTACGGACGTTCTGTGCGTCCTTTAAGAGCTTTGGCGACAATCTCTTCAGAATGGCCCAAGCCGTAAACGGCTGCGGTATCAATCCAGTTGATGCCAAGGTCAAGCGCGCGATTGATAGCCGCGATTGATTCCCTATTGTCCTGCGAACCCCAACCGAATTGCCAGCCGCCGCCGCCGACCGCCCAGCTTCCAAACCCGAGGGGCGTCACGGATAGCTCGGTCATTCCCAATCGTCTTGTCTGCATCTTCCTAAACCTCAACTCTCATGGTCTCGTCAGCTTTCATACTCAGGGTAATAGCACCCGCTGTTCCGCGACTCAGACGACATCAGAACTATGAACTAGTCAGTTAGCAGTGGATTTTCAGAAGGAGCAACCGGTCTATGCGAAAGGGATGACACGCTCGGCGTGCGTCCATAAATTGCCAACCGTTTAAATATGGACACTTCGGGGTCGAGATGCTGCTCGCGCCGACTATCGAATGAAGTCTCGCTCGCGGAAAACGGCAAGCGGGCATAAGGAGCGAGGAATGGCAAGCCGATTGCACTTAGCCGAAACAGCTTTTCCACGCACTTTCAAGTCGAGAGAAGCCAGAAGGAGAGCGGGCAGGAGCAATGACATGGGGGTCTAGTCTCACTGCCCCACTTGTCAAACGATACCGATGCAAATCTGGACTATCCCCGTCCGTTTCCTGATACGTCGCAGCGTACGTTACCTGCTCGTCTCGCATGGCTTTCGCCTTTTCCAGGCGGTGGTTGTCCTGGCAGCGTTAAGTTTTCTGCTGACCGGCAGCCGCATCGCTTTCATCGATCGGTATGGCAATCGAGCGGACATCGTCGCTTCGATCTTCGTTACCGTCGCGACAATAGCGCTACTGACGACGCTTAACCGGCGCGTGATGGCCTTGATTGACCGACGCTTCTTCCGTGAGGCGTACGATGCTGAGTTGATTTTAACCGAACTTGGCGAGGCGATTCCTACCCTCTCGGAAACCAGACAACTGGTCGAGGTAGTAGCGAAGAAGATCACTGATGCGCTCCATCCGGAAAATGTAACTATTTTTCTGGATGACGAGGAACGGGGAGCGTACGTCGCCACATCTTCATCCGACGCATCAAGGGCAGGAGCCGCATTGCCGACTCGCCTTCGCGACCTCGTGTTGCACTACGACGAGTGGCCCATCAACCAGTTAAGTAAGTCGATCTTGAATTTGCCGGAATCTGGCGAAGCTGGTCTCCCGCAACAGCGCCCGGGACTGAAGGTTTATAGTGTCCCGGCCGATCACGACAACCAAACGTTGCGGGCAGTACGCTCTACACTCTTGATGCCGATTGCCGCCAACGGTCGTTTACGCGGACTCATTTCACTGGGCCGGCGACTCTCCGACCTGCCTTATGCACGTGAAGACAATCGCCTGTTGCTCGTGGTGGCCAACCAGATGGGTACGTTCATTGAAAACATGGAGTTGCTCAGCCGCTTGGTCGAGGAAGAGCGCACAGCCCGCGAACTCGAGATGGCGGCCGAAGTTCAGCGACACCTTTTTCCCGCCGATGGACTTGAAGATGACAACTTGGAAATCTACGGCACCTGCCTCCCGGCTCTCGGTGTTGGGGGTGATTACTACGATTATTTCGACACGGACGATCACCGTACCTGCATCGCCATCGCAGATGTCGCCGGAAAGGGAATCGCCGCCGCGCTGTTGATGTCCACGGTTCAGGCCTCGCTGCGCTGCCAATTGATTTCTGGAGATAGGTCTTTAGCCAATGTCGTCTCTTCGATGAATCGCCTGCTTCAACGATCGACCGGCGACGCGAGTTACGCGACATTCTTTCTTGCAGAGTTTAATAAAGCGACGCATGACTTAACCTTTGTCAACGCCGGGCACAATCCGCCAATGCTCGTGCGCGCTG
>DASWQK010000190.1:0-21217 GCA_036403735.1 Pyrinomonadaceae bacterium | reverse complement strand
AGCTCTGAAACACGAATCCGATGTTCCGGTTGCGCAGCTCTCCGCGCTGCTTGGGTTTCAATGAATGAACGGCCACGTCGTCGAAGAGGTATTCGCCGTGCCACGAGTGATCGTGCATGCCGATGATGTGGAGCAGGGTAGACTTGCCGGCGCCGGACGGCCCCATGATCGATACGAACTCGCCCGGCTTGATGTCGAGATCGATGCGCCGCAGCACATAGTTATTCGACATTCCCTGAGAGAAATATTTTTCGACGTTGCGCAGGCTGATCATTGGACTTCGGTGAACCCGCTTTCTCGCAATTCTTTTTTAGCTTCTTCAATTTCGCGGCGGTTTGCTCCGGCTTCCTCCTCCACGATCAAGCCGTCGAACAGGTGAACAATGCGATCTGCATGCTGGGCATAACGCGGATCGTGCGTGACCATGCAGATGGTCGCCCCGCCGCGATGCAGCTCGCGCAAAAGTTCCATCACCGCTTCGCCATTGGTTGAATCCAGGTTTCCGGTGGGCTCGTCAGCGAGCAGAATGCTCGGCTGCCCGCCAACTGCGCGCGCCACCGCAACGCGCTGCTGCTGACCACCGGACAATTGACTGGGAAGATGCTTCGAGCGATGGGCCATGCCGACGCGTTCGAGCGCTTCTGTGACCCGTTTCTTTCTGTCGCTGGAATTCATTCCGCGATATGTCAACGGGAGCTCGACGTTTTCATAGACCGTCAGATCGCCGATCAAATTGAAGCTCTGAAAGATGAAACCAACTTCGCGATTGCGAATTCGCGCGCGCTGCGAGAGCGAGAGGTTTTCGACCGCGTTACCGTTGAGCACGTACTCGCCGTCCGTCGGCGTGTCGAGCAAGCCGAGGATCGATAGCAAGGTCGACTTGCCGCATCCGGAAGGCCCGGCAATGGAAAGATATTCGCCCTTTTTTAAGTCGAGATGAATCCCGGAGAGCGCATGTGTCTCAACCTCGTCGGTGTAGAAAACTTTCTTCACATCAGCGAGGTGAATAAGGGGTTCGGTTGAACTCATCGTTGGCTCCTTTGAGTTGGTACGCACGCCTCTGGCGTGCTGATCGTGCGCACGCCAAAGGCGTGCGTACCCATATTCGTCAACGCACCCGAATGTGGTTGTAATTATCCATGGTTGACGTATCGGAAATGATTACTTGATCGCCTTCGCGCAAGCCGCTCAGGATCTCGATCGTGCTTACTGAACTGCGGCCCAGACTGACCTGCGTGCGGGTTGCTTCCTGGCCGTCAGCAGTTAAACGAAACATGCCGACCGTTTGCTGTCCCTGTCCAAAGGCAGGTCGCTCGACGTACAGAACGTTGGTCAGACGCTCGAGTTCGATCTTTCCGTCAACGCTTAAATCAGGACGAGCGCTCGAAGGCAGTGGCCCGGTAAACGTAACGTCCACCGTAAACGTTCCTTCGCGCGCCGCGGGATCGATACGCGACACGCGGCCCTCAATGACACCGTTGCGCGTGTCAACCACGGCGGTTTGACCTTCCTTCACGTCTTTGATTTGCGTTTCAGCGACCTTCAGTTCGGCTTTAAGCGACGCCGGGTCGGCGATGCGCGCAAGATTCAAACCCGGAGTCACCTGTTGCCCTTCCTGCACGGACACCACTTGTAAAACCCCGTTCGTTCCGGCACGTACCTTCAGTGCATCGACCTGATCTTTTTTTAGTTTGGCCAGTGCCTGCAGCTGGTCAATCCGTGACTGCTGCGCGTTGTTCTGGGCCTTAATCGATTTAGCACTGATCGCCAGTCGTTGCTGCTCGACCTTTAGCCGGTTAGCGAGGTCCTGCACATGCACCCGCGAAATTTTTAAGAGCAGATCCGCCACCAGGCCCTGCTTGGCCAGAACTTCATCGGTATCTAGTTGTAACTTTGCCTGACTGTATTCGGCGTTGATGCTCGCAATCTGTGATTGCTGCGTCATGCCGTCGCTTTCCAGGCGCACTTTCAGATTCTCGGCTTCAGCCTGTGCAGTCTTGACCTGAAACTCTGCGTCGATTGCCTGCTGCTCCATCTGCGGATTTGAAAGCTCGACAATCACAGTGCCGGCGCCGACTTCTACACCTGCCTGGATCAGAATTTTTTCTACGCGACCGTCAGCGGGCGCGGGAATCCAACGCGTCACCTGTGGAACCAGGGTTCCGTTCCCACTGACTTCGCGCACCATCTGACCGCGCTTTACCGTCCCAATGACCGTGGTTGAGCGATCCAACGTGGGCGCCGCCGGTTTCATTTTCGCGAGGCCATAAGTGATGCCACCGATCGCCGCGAGCCCGACAAGGATCCAGACGCCAGTACGAATACGCTTTTTCAACTTCGATTTTGGGGTTCGTTTGATATCCATAACTTCGAACAACTTCGGACCGCTGGCGCGCAGCTTTACAGTTCTCCGTCGCAAAGAGAATCAAGGCTTGTGCCACCCGCCTCAGGACAGACGCATCGATAAAGGACAAGGCGATCTGTATGAAACTACTGAAGAATTAATGGGAGTCCGGTTGTTATGGCGAGCTGTAGGGAACTTACTCTGAATGGCATCGGAAGAAAAAGGTCTCGCTTGCGGGATGTGCTAGTCCCATTTTCGCAAATCGATCGGCAATTACGTGGACGTCAATTCATTATGTCGTGGGCGCGGAACATCCCGAGGCGGATATAAATAAGGACTGAGTTCTGATACGAGTTAGACACTCGGCAAAACGCTAAGTATTTGCCTTTCGAAAGTTGCAGCCACCGAAGAAAATCGGGGATTTTTACATTCTTTCCCATCCTTTCCCATCGCATACACGTTGCGTCCTGGATTTTTTGGTCATGTATGTGGTCATTTCGAAACTTGAGTACCATAGAAGTTGGGGCTGCATCTGATCAGAGGCGGGGGCGCAGTGTCAATTTCAGCACAACAGCAATTGACTCCTATTATTTCGAGTAGATTCTCATGCGAGGCAATGGCTTCTCTATATAGAGTAGATCTTCATAGAGTAGATCTTCTGTGAATCATCGGCGACCTTGCTCACCTGCGAACGTCTGTCTTATGCTGGGCGCGCTTTGGCGTCATGCTACCTAAGATCCACAATCAACTAATCCTGCTCTGCCTGATTCTAGTCTCGTCAGCACGGATGGCTTCCGCCGAACGTCTTCCCATCAAGACTTACACCATTGCTGACGGTCTGGCGCGCAACGATGTCGGTTGTATCAAACAGGACTCTCACGGATTTCTATGGTTCTGCACCGGGGAGGGTATTTCCCGGTTTGACGGCTATAGCTTTATCAACTATGGAACCAACGCGGGCCTATCCTCTCGCAACACGAACGACCTGATCGAGAGTCGAAATGGAGACTATTTCGTCGCGACCAACGATGGGCTGTCCAGGCTAAGCTCGAGTTCTTTCACTGGATCAGCGGAAAAAATGTTTCAGGTCTACCGGCCGGAAGGCGGAGTCTTCGCCAGGGCTTTCAATGTCTTGGTTGAAGAACGTTCCGGTACCATTTTCTGCGGGACAAACGGCGGACTCTACAGGTTCGAGCCGGGAAATGATGCAGGCAAGTTCACGAGGCTCGACTGGATTCCTGTTGATCAGAGAGGCTGGGGGCCGGTTGGATCGCTGCTCCTCGATCGGCAGAATCGGCTTTGGATAGGAACCGCAACAAATGGGGTCTGGTTGCTGCGGCCGGATGGCACAGTAAGCCGGTGCGCGATTGCAGGTGAATCAGGAATCAGTGGAGCAACTGCACTACTTGAGGATCATAACGGAAATATCTGGGCGTCCGATGCTGGGAATTTTTATCAGATGAGAGAAGCCCCCGCGTCCAGGGCCGTTGTGGCCCAGATAGTCAAAATAAGGAATAGTGATCGGGCGTACAGGAACCTTCATGGCAGAGCGCTGGTGGAAACGCCGGACGGTCATATTTGGGTTGGTGGAAACGGCTTGGTCGAACTGGAACCGTCCGGACCTGATTTTGAAGGGCGCCTTTACGGAATTGGGGAAGGGCTCAGCGATTCACAGATTCTGACCCTTTTGCCGGATAGAGATGGCAATCTTTGGTTGGGAAGCGAGAGCGGTGGTGCGATGAAGTTAGCTCGGAACGGATTCAGCACTTATCGCGAGGCGGACGGGCTGGCCAGCGGACGCATCGCCGCCATCTTCGAGCGTGTTACCGGCGATTTGTGTGTCGTGAGCGGTAATGCGTTTAATCTATTGAAAGGCAGGCGCTTCGAAACCCTGCGCCCCCGATTGCCGGCAGGCATGACTCAGGGGTGGGGTTGGAACCAAATCAGTTTCCAGGATCAGAGCAGTGATTGGTGGATAACGTCAGGTAGTCTCTTGCGGTTTGGCAGCAAACCTGGTGGTGAGCCGGCCACTACACCGAAGGCGGTTTACGAATTCGAAGACGCCGCCCCGCACGGTGGAGTTTTCCGTCTTTTTGAAGATTCAAAAGGCGACATCTGGATTAGCACTTTTTCATCCACGGCAGTACTGGCCCGTTGGGAGCGTGCCAGCAACCAGATCATTCGCTACCGCGAAGTCGATCCGGAAAAAAATGGCGCGCCTACTGCATTTCGTGAAGATCGAAACGGCGCTCTCTGGATTGGCTTCTATCAGGGCGGCGTAGCCCGTTATCGCGACGGCCACTTCACGTTCTTTGGCCAGGCCGACGGCTTGGGAGGCGGTTTCATTCGCGACATTTATGTTGATCGCGAAGGCCGCATCTGGATTGCTACGGCGCTCGGCGGTTTGAGTCGAATAGATAGTCCGGCGGCTGAACGGCCGTCCTTCGTCACGCTCACCAGCGCCGATGGACTTGCCAGCAATCAGGTGACGTGTTTTGTGGAAGACAGCCAGGGAAATATTTTCGTAGGAACCGGCCGAGGGCTGGACCGGCTCAATCCGACCACGAACTCGATTCGACATTACACCACCGCTGAAGGACTGCCGGATGATTTCATCAACGTCGCTTTCGCGGCGCGGAATGGAGCGTTGTGGTTTGGCACATTGCGCGGGTTGGCGCGTCTAATTCCCGGGCCTGATCCAACCATGGATCCACCTCCGATTTTGATCGGAGGCATTCGGGTAGCAGGCGTCGGACGGCCGCTGAATCAAATGGCCCCAGCTGATGTGGCCGGCATCGAGATCGGGCCCAATCAAAACCAATTGCAAATTGATTTCTTCAGCATTGGATTTACGCCCGGCGAAACTGCGCGATACCAGTACCGGCTCGATGGAGTGGATCAGGATTGGAGCGTGCCGGGCACTGAACGCTCGGTCAACTACGCTCAGCTGACCTCGGGCAATTACCGTTTTCTGGTTCGGGCCCTGAATTCAGAGGGAGCGGCCAGCCGCACTCCGGCCACAGTCAGCTTTAGAATTCTGCCTCCGTTTTGGCGTCGCTGGTGGTTTGTGACCGCCATGATCCTCTCGTGTTCCGTGCCGTTGCTTTCGTTTGTTTATTATCGCGCTGTGCGCCGGCAAGAGCGGCGCCGGGCACGCGAAGCGCGCTTTCGCGAACTCGAGCGAGTTCGCCAACGCATAGCCAGCGACCTGCACGACGATCTCGGATCAAGCTTGACGCAAATATCACTATGGAGCGAAGTGGTGCAGCAGCGTTTGCATCATGAATCTGAAGGAGTAACTAAGCCGCTGGCGTTGATCGCAACCTCCTCCCGCGAATTGATCGACACTATGAGCGACATCGTTTGGGCTATTAATCCGCAGAAAGATCATCTTAGCGATCTTGTTCAGCGTATGCGTAGTCTCGCCAGCGATCTTTTCGCTGCCAGCGGCACACAATTTATTTTCAACGCTCCGCCGGCGGGTCAGAACCTTTCCCTGGGCGCCAATTTGCGGCGCGAGATCTTTCTGATTTTTAAGGAGGCACTCAACAACATCGTCCGACATGCCGCAGCCCAGCGCGTGCGCATCGACTTGAGTGTGGATCAACGCCAATTATTTCTACAGATAAGCGACAACGGAAAGGGCTTTAATGTGGCCGATGAAAAAGAAGGTCACGGCCTACTCAGTATGAAGTCGCGCAGCCGCGATATCGGAGCGAAGTTCGGGTTCACCTCGGTCGCTGGTGAAGGCAGCACCGTCACATTGAGAGTTCCTTTGCGATAACCGGATACGGCGCCGAAGTCCTGAGTTAGAACCCAAACAGCTACTACAAAGTTGTAGGACGGCGCCATAGACTACGAAAATATGTAGCGATTAATATTGCGGCCGGGACTTAAATGAGAGCGAATGATAGCTCAACCAGTTACGACATTGAAAACGCCAACCCCAGCTCTGATAGAAGTCGCAATCATCGAAGATCGTCAGGAAATTCGTGACGGTCTGGCAGCGCTGATCGGCGGCACTGAAGGATTTCGCTGCGCGGCGCTCTATAGCTCCATGGAGCAAGCAATCGCGAAAATCAGTCGTCATCGGCGGCCGGACGTCGTGCTTTGCGACATCGGCCTGCCGGGGATGTCCGGCATCGAAGGCATCCGGATTTTGAAAGAAATCGATCCCGGACTGCTGGTGTTGATGCTGACAATTTACGATGATGACGACCGTATCTTCGAAGCGATTTGCGCGGGAGCCACGGGCTATTTACTTAAGAAAACGCCGCCGGCGCGTTTGCTGGAAAGCTTGCGCGAAGCAGTCAACGGGGGCGCCCCAATGTCGCCTGAAGTGGCCCGCAGAGTGATCACGCTCTTTCGCGACATTCGTCCTCCAAAACGTGCCGATTACGATCTGACTCCCCATGAGACACGCTTGTTGCGGCTCCTGCTCGAGGGCTACAACTACAAGACCGCCGCCGCTGAGCTGGACGTTACGGTTCACACTATCTCTTTTCACCTGCGCAGCATCTATGAAAAATTACAGGTTCACTCCAAGTCCGAGGCGGTCGCCAAGGCTCTCCGTAATCGCTTAGTGTGATTGATCGGCCAATACCCCATCGTCTGATCTCCAGCCCTTAGCTGCCATCGAACCGGACCTCCCACTACGAATACTCGTAGTGCCGATCACTTATCCCCTGCCTTAGCCTTTCGCAAGACTTCCGGGAGACCGCTTCGGGATTTCATTTGACAGAGTCCGCACGCCAATCCAAACCCGGGACGCACAATTAAGAAACAATACCGTCCAGAAAACGAAAGCGCATCAAGGAGTTCGAATTTAAATGATTCATCAATCCGTCAAGACTCAAGACAACATGGTTGGAAATTGTTCGCCAAAAATGCGAGGCCACAAGAAGGCGGTCAGGAGTTTATGGGTGTTTCTATTCCTGGCGCTGTTGCTTCTGCTCACCGCGCCGGTCGAAGGTGCGACCCTGGCGGTCATTAATACGAATGATAGCGGAGTGGGCTCACTGAGGCAGGCGATCATTGACGCAAACACGGCTTCCGGTGCTGACCTGATTAACTTCAACATCCCCGGAGCCGGAGTGCGAACCATCAATCTGATGTCGCCCCTGCCTCCGATCACTGAGGCGCTGACTATAGACGGATATTCGCAGCCAGGTTCCAGTGTTAACAGCCTCGCCATCGGAGACAACGCGGTGTTGCTAATTGAATTGAATGGAGCAAATGCCGGCGGCGGCGGTTTCGATATAAAAGCGCCGACAACCCTGCGCGGTCTGTTGGTGAACAGGTTTCTGGATTTCGGTATCAATATCCGAGCGTCCGCTCCGGGAAATGTAATCACTGGCTGTTTTTTGGGAACAGATCCAAGTGGAATGAATTCTCGGCCAAATGTCTCGGGAAACATTATCGCCGCCTCTTCCAACAATGTAATTGGTGGAGTCACCCCGGCCTTGCGGAACATCATCGCCAGCGATTCAACGACGAACTCCGGTAATGGCATCGAGATCGACGGCGATCAGGCTAATCCTTCGGCGGTTACCGGCAACGTGATCCAAGGCAACTATATAGGTCTTAACGCAGCAGGAACCGCGGCCCTCGGCAACGGTAGCGGTCTTGAAATTACCTCTCAAACCAATCTAACGATCGGTGGTTCGTCGGCCGGAGCGCGAAATGTAATTTCCGGAAACACTTCTACGGGAATCGACATTAACGGGCTGACAAATTCATCGATCCAGGGAAACTACATCGGGCTGGATGCAAATGGGCAAGCCAGGATTGCTAACCTTGGTGGCGGGATAGGCGCAAGTGGATCTTCCAACCTGACCATCGGCGGACCGGGTGCTGGGCAGGGTAATGTAGTCTCGGGCAATCAGTCGATTGGAATTGCCCTATTCTCCTCCGCTCATGACAATCTGATCCAGGGCAACCTGGTAGGAACTGACCGGACCGGCACAGTGGCTCTGGGCAATCAAATTGCGGGAATCGACGTCCTTGGAAACTTCAATCAAGTTGGTGGCGCCGGATCATCGATACCGCGGAACGTCATTTCAGGAAACGGGACCGCCGGCATCAGGATCAACGGAGACCACAATACCTTGCTGGGAAATTTCGTTGGCACAGATCTAACCGGCACCAAGGCTCTGCCTAACAATGGCCCTGGCCTGTATGTTCACGTTGGAGTCGGGACCATTATTGGAAATACGACTGCGGGCGGCACTAACCTCATATCCGGAAACCTGCAACAGGGAATTTACATTCAAAGTACCTCCGGGGTGATCGTAAAGGGTAATCGAATTGGGACTGACATTGTTGGTGCGCCATTGGGTAACAGCATTGAGGGAATTCTGATTGAGAGTTCGAACGATTGCTCTATTGGAGACTTGTCGAGTGGCGGCAACACGATCGCCTTTAATCGCTTGGGCATTAAGGTCACGGTGAACTCGCAGCGGAACATGATTGTGAACAACTCGATCTTTGCCAATGATGGCGGGGCGGGTCAGACCTGGCTCGGCATAGATCTGAATAGCGATGGGGTGACCCCAAACGATCTGGGAGACGGCGACAACGGAGCCAATAGCTTGCTGAACTTTCCGGTGATTACTTCAGCTCTCACCAGCGGCGCGACCGCGTCGGTCACTGGTACTTTGAACAGCACACCAAATGCTCAGTTCACTGTTTCTCTCTTTTCAAATTCAGCCTGCGATCCATCGGGCTTTGGCGAAGGCGAAAACGTGGTGGGGGTCGTCACGGTTACGACGAACGCCGCGGGCGACGCTGCGTTCAGCACCAGCGTTAACGCCCAGGCCGGGCAATTCATCACAGCCACGGCTACGGATGCGAGCGGCGATACTTCAGAGTTTTCACAATGCCTCCAGGTCATTGCCCCGGGAGGCGCGGGGGCGCTGCAATTCAGCGCCGCTAGCTACAGTGTGACCGAGAATGCTGGAACGGCGACAATCACGGTAACACGCACCAGCGGCAGCAGCGGCCCGGCCTCGATTCAGTATGCAACGTCGAATGGCACGGCCAAGGCTGGCAGTGATTACTCGTCGGCAAGCGGGACACTGAACTGGGCGAGCGGCGACATGGCAAGCAAGAGCTTCGTTGTTCCAATCAGTAATGACCAGCTGAATGAGGCGAATGAAACAATCAATTTGACGCTGACGAATCCAAGCGCCGGCGCGGTTCTGGGCGGTCCCTCTACTGCTGTGCTGACGATTATGGATGATGATCCAATACCGGGCCTGTCAATCGGTGACGTTAGTCAGCCCGAAGGCAACAACGGGTCGACGTCATTGAACTTTACGGTTACGCTTTCCGCTGCCAGCGGGCAGATAGTCACTATCGATTACACCACCGCCGATAGCACAGCCCAGGCTGGTGTTGATTATCAATCGACAAACGGAACACTCGTCTTCAATCTCGGTCAAACCTCAAAGCAGATCAGCGTTCTCGTTAACGGTGATACTCAGGTCGAGCCGAATGAAAACTTCTTCGTTAATCTTTCAAATCCGGTGAGCGCGACTATTGCGAAAGCGCAAGGAGTCGGCACGATCATAAATGACGACAACGTTACTCCTGCTACCGTAGTTTTCAGCCAGCCAACCTACAGCGTGCAGGAAGATCTCGGTGTGTTGACTGTTACCGTCACGCGCAGCGGTGATACAACCGGCTCGACCTCAGTCGACTACGCCGCGGTAGACGGGACCGCAACTCAGAAAGCTGATTTCGAATATGCGGCCGGCACGGTAACATTTGCGCCGGGTGATACGAGCAAAACTCTTCCCATTCTGATCAACGAAGATATGTACCTTGAAGGCAACGAGACATTTACGCTCACGCTCAGCAATCCGGCGGGCGGCATCCTGGGCCCCCAAAGCTCGACCACCATCACCATCCAGGATGATTCGCCAGAGGCGCTGACAAATCCCATTGATGACAACCAGAGCTTTGTCTACATGCATTATCATGATTTTCTCAATCGTGAACCCGATTCAGCCGGTCTGGCATTCTGGACCAGTGCCCTGGCCGCGTGCGGAAACGATCAATCATGTCTGGTCGCCCGGCGCTCCGATGTGTCTGCGGCGTTCTTTCTGTCCATTGAGTTTCGCGAGACAGGCTATCTCGTCTATCGTATGTACAAGACCTCGTATGGCAATCTACCCAATATGCCGGTGCCCGTTCGATTCGCTGAATTCATGCCCGACCGTGAGGAAATTGGACGCGGAGTAGTGGTCAACCAGGCGGGCTGGGAACAAGTGCTGGAAAGCAACAAGCAGGCGTTCGCGGCGAAGTTTGTAAAGCGGGCGCGCTTTACATCGGCTTTCCCCACGTCGTTGACGCCGGCGCAATATGTCGACGCTTTGTTTGCCAATGGTACTGTCCTGCCGTCCGCTACGGACAGACAGTCGGCCATCGATGAGTTCGGGGGCTCCGCGACTTCAGTTGATGTTGCGGCGAGGGCAAGAACTTTGCTGCGGGTAGCCGAGAATCTTCCACTCGCTCAACAGGAGTCCAACTCTGCGTTCGTGTTGATGCAGTACTTTGGCTACCTGCGTCGCGATCCGAATACAGCGCCTGAACCAACCCTTGATTACCAGGGCTATAACTTCTGGCTCAACAAACTGAACCAGTTCAACGGCAACTACAACAATGCCGAGATGGTCAAGGCTTTCCTGACCTCAATCGAATACCGGCAGCGCTTCGGACCGTAAATTTGTTTGATAAGTAAGAGTGTCAGGTCGACAAAAGCAACGGGCCACCTTGACATCATTCTAACCCGGGTTGGTGGATCGACGCCTGGTTACTCTCTGGTTTCGGCCGCGGTCCTGAGGGCTGCCTAAGCTATTGGAACGCACATAGATCATGAGCAACTAGTTGACTCCTCCGGGGCTGAACCTAAACGCAATCTCAACTTCCGGGTTGCTGCTGTGGCCCGAGGCCCATTCTCGCACATACGAACTCGCTGTTGCGGACTGAGGTCATTGCTTCTTTCGGACGCAGTTCTCTTCTCGTCAATCAGCTCTCGCAAATACACATCTACTGAAAAGCCGCGTTCTCGCGCTCGCGCCTGAATCTTAGAGCTACGTCTGACTCAACTTCAATTATCCTGGACATAGAGAACGCTTTTCTTTTTTACAGGTTCTGACGATGACTCGAACCGCCGACCTCCGCATTGCTGGTTCGAGGCTTGGTTACTTCTTTACGATTTCGCCCGCACTCCTCCGTGGAGTTACATCGCGCTTAAAGCATTAGAACGCATATAGTAACGAGCAACTGGTTGACTCTTCGGCCGACCGATTCAAGAGGCAATCTCAGCTTCAGGCAGAAAAGCTTGGTCACATATTGGTCATTCGGGATTTCATGACCTTGAAAGCAACTTCGTAAATTATTGAAGACAGGAGACTTTTGGTGGAGCAGAGGGGGATCGAACCCCTGACCTCCGCATTGCGAACGCGGCGCTCTGCCAAACTGAGCTACTGCCCCACTCAAGAACGCAGACGACATTCTCTCTGGGTTAGTCTCTTCGCCTGCGGTACGCATGAGAATACAGTCTCAAGTTTCAGGTTTCAAGTTGCAAGAATTCAAGGTCGTGCTCCGTTAGTGTGTTGCCGGGCGCGATAACAAAACAGCTAGCAACAAAACACCCTTAGTCCCGTAGGGACGAAATGTTTATAGCCATGGGCCAACATAATTAACCAAGCTCCGCAGAAGCGAAATATTACGGATGAGTCACATTTCGCTCCTGTGGAGCCTGGTTCGTTGGGCCGCTGTAGCCATTAACATCCGGCTCCTACCGAGCTAAACGGTTATGTGGAGTCTTTTCCTTGCGACTTGGCAACACTGTGATATCAGCAACAGCCAAAATCAATGCGCACAACGGCTCGATCTGAATCAACCCTTGATTAGCTCTCTTAAGGACGTCGCATGACCGGCTGCTGCTCACGGGTTTTGATGATCTGATTAATAGATCTTTCTAAATCAGTTCTGAGACTGCTGTCGATCTTTAGCGCTGCGTCAAATTCCTTTTGGGCCTCGATGTCCTGCCGGCGCAGAAGCATAATCATCCCCCGATTCGCATGCGCCCGTGCATTCCTCGGATTCAACTCGATCGATTTACCCAGGTCGGCGAGCGCTCCGTCCAAATCACTTTTCGCGCCGCGCAATACCCCGCGCTCAAACCAGGCATCAACATCCAACGGGTTGATCTGCAGAGCCGCATCAAAATCGACGATGGCTCCATCCAGATCCCCCTTTTGCTTTCGAGCAAAGGCCCGGTTATAGAAGCCGAGAAAGCCGCGCGGGCTGAGCTCGATGGCTTTTGAGTAATCGACGATGGCGCCGTCTGGATCGCCCTGGTGCATGCGAGCAAATCCACGACCGACAAAGGCCCGCGCGTTTGCCGGACGAAGTTCAATCGCCCGAGTGAAATCGTTAATGGCGCCGTTATAGTCGCCTTTGTCGTCCCGGGCGATGCCGCGATTGTAAAACGCGTCCGCGTACTCGGAATCAATTTCAATCGCTTTGTTGTAATCCGCGATGGCCCCATCCCGATCACCTTTGTCTTTTCGGCTTGCGCCGCGATCGAGATACGCCTCAGCCATCGGATGGAGTTCGATCGACCGCGTAAAGTCGCTAATCGCGCCGTCATAATCTGCCTGGCGCTTGCGGACCAAGCCGCGACTGAAATATGAGGCAGCATAATTCGGATCAAGTTCAATTGCGCGGTTGAAATGAGCCAGCGCGGTATCCAGATTCCCCAGTTCGAGTTCTTTCGTTCCCCGATTCACGTAATTCATCGCTGCCCGGCGGTTAGCCTGTGCGTGACCTACCGAGACATTCAGAAAGCAGCACAAAAGCAGGAATGGCAGCGAGAGACGGCGCATATCTTTTCCGGGTAGCGTGAGACTGTGATTGTTGGTTTCGGAGTACCGACTTGAGTCGGGTTTTCTTAAGCAAGAAAAAGCCCAACCGAAGTTGGTACTCTAAACGCCTTTAAATTCAGACGCACTCTTTCTGTTCACGTCTGACTCAACTCGTTCGCAATCTGCGCGGCAACGCCCGCATTGTTCTCTAGCAAGGCTATGTTTGCGCGCAACGTCGCGCCATCACTTCGCTGTGACATCTCCGCGAGCAAAAAGGGAGTAAGTTCGCGACCGCCAATCTGGTTACGTTCAGCCTGCCCGAGAGAATCCTCAAGTACTTTGTTTAAGAAAGACTGTTCGACTTCTGCTTCGCTTGGGACAGGCACAGTCACAAGTAACGCCGATCGCACATCAAGATGTCGTTGCGTTTTGAAGAGGTGCGCGACCTCCTCCGGAGTATCGCAACGAACATCGATCGGCAGACCACTCGTTTGCGAATAGAATGCCGGCATTTCATCGCAGCCGTAACCAACAATCGTTATGCTATTCGTCTCTAACCACTCACGCGTTGCCGGCAGATCCAAAACGATCTTCGCGCCGGAGCAAACGACAATCATCGGTGTGCGCGCTAATTCAGTCAGGTCGGCTGAAACATCCGGCAGCGACCCGCGATGCACGCCACCAATTCCGCCGGTGGCGAATACTTTGATCCCCGCGCGATGCGCAATCCACATCGTTGACGCAACGGTCGTCGCCCCATTCCATTTGCGCGCCACCGCGATCGCCAGATCGCGTACGCTTAGTTTTTTGATGTCCTGGCGCGTTCCAATTTGGTCGAGCTGTGGCCGATCCAAGCCAACGCAAAGCATGCCATCGAGCACCGCGATGGTTGCGGGAGTCGCGCCTTCCGCGCGCGCGATCTGCTCGAGTCGTTGGGCTGTCTCGATATTTTGCGGGCGCGGCAAGCCGTGAGCGATCACCGTGGACTCGAGCGCCACAACCGGTTTGCCGGCCGCGAGGCTGGCGGTCACATCGGGTTTAATAATGATGGGATTCTGGTCCATGATAAAAAGTCATCGCTAAATGATCGGTTTTATTCTAGTCAAGAATTTGCCCATTCCCTTGCGCCCGCGGTCATAGACCACCAGTTTTAGAGAAGGCTTTCTCGGCAGAAGCCATTCGCTGACTTCATGATGTTAAACTCGCTTCGCTCTTACGCAGAATGAAAACGACCCCACGGGCGTCGCGCTTACTCCATTGAACTTCGGCATCGATCATGCTCGCGCGCGCGCGAATATTCGCCAGGCCGCGCCCGGAATTCTTGCGGGGCTCACTTTCAGCAAATCCTCGTCCATCGTCTTCGATCCCTAGCTCGAAAACATTATCAGCAGACAGCGCGGCTTTCATCTTAACGTGTCGCGCGCCTGAGTGACGGCAGATGTTGCTGAGAGCCTCCTGGGCGATGCGATAAATTTGAATCTGCGTGCTCGGCGGCAAGTTCAGTTTCTCATCCAGTCCATCATCACAGGTGAATTCGTAATCGAACTTACAATCGGGCGCAGCGTGTTCGACCGCATGCGCCAACGCGAACTGCAACGCCGCGGACAGTCCGACGTTCTCAAGCGCCGAAGGGCTTAGGTCTTCGCAGATGCGCCGCACTTCCTGCGAGATCGACTCGATCTCTGAACGCAGCGCGCCCGGTCGTGAAGGCGCACGATTAGGGCGAACATCATTCGCGCCGGCGGCCGGAAGTTGATCGACTAACAGCGCAAGGTTTCTCAAGTCAGCCAAAGTTTGATCGTGCAGATCACGCGCAATGCGCCTCCGTTCGGCTTCGGTCTCGTTGGCGAGTTGCAAGCGCGCGCTGGCTAAGTCGCGATTCGCGGCGGCCAACTCTGCGCTGGTCCGATGAATCCGGCGGTTCTGAAAATATCCCCATCCAAGAGCGATCAACGCGAACAATAACAACACCCCGAGCGCCGTCGATGTCCAGGGAAACGGCGCCCCGGCGACGGTGAATGCGAAAGACAGAGGCTCTGACGGAACCAGGTCCTTAGTAAAGGCGCGCGCAACGATTTTGTATTTGCCTGGTTTCAATCCTTCGATCGGAAACTGTGTGTCGTGCGAAACCTTTTGCTTGATCGCGCGCCCGGCGGCGTCATAAAGAGCGAAAGCATATTGAAACTGCTCCGGAAAAGTTCGGCTGCTGTTCGCGGTGACATCAAGCAGCAAACTGTTCTGCGGATAATCAAGTTGCAAACCAGATTTTAGTTCGTCCGCAGTATGGATTCGCTTGCTGATGATGCGTTCGGGTGACAACGCCGGCGCAATGCGATCGGGCTCGTAGCGCGCGACGCCGTGATTTGTGCCGATGATTACCGATTCTGCACCTTGATCATTTCGCTCGGGCAAAATCGCAAACGCTCTTTGTGAGGGAAGACCCTGCTCGACATCCATGCGCGATACGATCGCTCCGAATTGATCGTCGAGTGTGACTTTGAATATTCCGTCGCCGACCGTGGCGCACCAAAGCTGTTTTGAGTGATCACTCGCCGTATCGATCACTACCTGGCGTGCGGTGACGCCCGCAATGATTTCTTTCAATTGATTCGACTGAAATAGGAAGAGCCCTTTGCCGGTGCCGATCCATACGGCGGATGCGTCGGCGACGATGGACCAGATGGCGTCGCCCTTTAATGAATCCAGCGATTTATCAGTGCTGGTTTGGCGGCCGTCTAAGAAGTAAATGCCACTCGTGGCGGTGCCGATGAGCAGTCGATCGGCGCCATCAGTGGCGAGCGTCGTGACCTCGCGCATGCGAGCGTCAGCCGAGGCTTCGGGCCAAACCAACGAACGTTGTGAGCCTTGCAGTTTCTCAACTCCGTAACCGTACGTCGCAATGTAGGTGGTCCCGTTAACGTTTGCGATGGCGCGCACGCTGTCGCCTTGCGGAAGATTTTCGTCGGGTGTTTGCGCGCGCGTGAAGCTCAAGTCATTCGCGCCGGGCGATACAAACAGGCCGGCACTGGTCGCGACCAGAGTTCGCCCCGATGAATCCGAACCGACGGCATAGACGATCCGGCGGCCAGATTCTGAAACCGCATGCCAGACTTTGGTCGCAGAATCGTAATCGAACAACCCTGAGTTTGTGCCCGCGAGCAAGTGTCCGCGCGACGTGCGCTGAAGCGCCCGCACATAATTTGCGCCGGCGTCAGCGGAAATATTTTCGGCGCGGATCGCGTGCGGATCGTAACGGCAGACGCCTTTGTCGGTGCCAAACCACACAACGTCTTCGCGATCGACGAAAGCGGCGAAGACATGATCCGATCGCAAGGCGCCACCGGTTTCCTGAAAGCTAAACCGCTCGGCCAACTTCCCATCGACGAGATGGAAAGCACCGCGACCGTCCGTTGCCACCCAAACGTCATCGCCCGCGCCGCGCGCGATGAAGGTTACTGGCCCGGTCGCCGCACTGCTTTTCGCCGGCTTCATTGGCTCAGTTTGATCGAAGAGCGAGCTTTCATCGGGGCGTCCTTTCGCGCCGACCCAGAGCCGCCCGCGCGAATCTGTTTCGAGCGCATTGATAAAGTAGCTGCGCGGCTTGCTCTGAATCTCTTTCGCTTCGCCGTTGTCGACGCGGATGAGTCCGCGACTCTGCGTACCGGCATAAAGAGTATTGTTAAGAAAAGCCAGACTTGTGATTTTCAAAAGTCCGGGATGATCTTTGTCTGAACTTTGGAGCGGTTGATCCGGAATTGTGTGAACCGCGAAAGTGACCGGCGGGTTACGCTCGGCATCAGTTACGGCAAGACGCGAGGGGGTTTCCTGTTTGAACTGACAATCAAAGATGACGCCGTTTTCACTTGCCATTATCGCGCGTCTGCGTTGTGGCGAAATGATCGCGGTGATTACTTTTCCTTCACACTCTTTGATTAGATCGAACTTGCCGTTCGCGAATCGGGCCGCGCCGTTATCAGTGCCAATCCAGAGCGCGCCGTCTTCGTCGGTCTTCAAGGTGAGTACGCGCCCGGGCGGCAAACCGTCGGCAATCACCGCCTGGGTTCTGCGCCCATCGTATTTTGCCAGGCCGCCGTCAGTCGCAAACCACATCACTCCGTCAGGCGTCTGCGCGATCGCATGCACCCGATCAGACGGCAAGCCGTGAAACAAAGTCACGGCGCCCCATTGATGCAGATTCGCCGGCGGCGTTGGCGATGGCGAAGGGGACGGCAGCGCAGATGGTGAAGGTTGAGCTGGTGGCGATGGCGTTTCGTTTTGCGCGTACGTCAGAAGCCCGAGCGTGAGCGAGGGCATCGTGGCGAGAAAGAGAGCAGTGAGCAGCGAGGTAGCGCAAGTTGTTAACTTGCGACGCAGGCGCGAAGCGGCTCTTTCATTCTCACCTGGTTTCAACCAGGTGAAATCCCTGCCGATGATCTTTTCGAACCGTTTCAACGGTTTCCCTCGTCGCGCCGCTCGAGACCGTAAACCGTTAAGACGGTTATCGGAAAATCATTGTCTTGTGAACACCCGGCTGAAGCCGTGTGTGAATAAGAGAAATCATTTTTTCTTTCCCGCTTCCCGCTTCTGCTCTTCAAGAAACTTTTTCTGATCTCGCTCAAGCCAGCCTTCCAGATCGGCCGACGCTTTTTCCAGCTCATCATTGTTCAAAAGCCCGCGCCGCAGTGCTTCAAAGAATGCACGCGTGCGCACGTTGTAAGCCAGCTTTTCATAAGCTTCGTGCGGGGTGCCTTCGGGAAGCGAAACGAAAAGTTTTTCGTAAAGCGTCGCCAGGCGGCTTTCAACTCCGCGCAGACTCAAACTGCACTTGCGCGCGATGGCCCAGTTCGAAAGTCCAAGCGCGAGATAGTAGAGAGCTTCGGCTTCGAATTCAGTCAGCAGCGGGCGTTTGAAAGAATCCTTGAACGCCGGATCGATCATGTCGGCGCCGTCTTCCAGCACTGCGGCGACAAAGCGCAGGAAGCGCGATTCAGGATTGTTCTTGTGAATGAAGCCGTAGGCGGGCGGCGGATCGACTGACTTAACGATCTTGCGAATCTCGTTGATGTAAATCTCGTGGGGAAACTGCGTCCAAAAAATGATGCGCGCTTCGGGGTACTCACGCCAGATCGCGCGGGCGGCTTTCACCCCCGAAAGCTTCGGCATCTGAATGTCGAGAATGCAAACCTCGGGTTTGTTCTTAAGCGCGAGGGTCACTGTTTCCTCGCCATCACCTGCTTCCAGTATCGGGGCATGCGATGGAAAGTCGCGCTCGAGTATCTCGCGCAGGTAAGCGCGTTGGGCCACGTTGTCTTCGGCGATTAGGATGGACATCGTGCGGGATAATAGCTCGAAAGCGATCTTCACCGAAACGTGGCTCGCCACACTTCCCCACGCGGCTTTGACTGATGTGGTGAATGATCTTAGAGGTTGGAGGTCTAGTAGAATTCTCCTGATGTGTAAAGCAAGAACTCCTCAATACCGTTTGGGCTAACAATCGCAACCGTTCGAATGTATTTGGATTCAATAAACTCTTCGACCTTGATTTCGTCCTTAGGCTTATAAATTGAACTGTGTTTGAGCCCGGGCGACATATGATATTGGTACCAGAGCCATGGCACTGGCTCAAACTTGTCCTTTGAAAGATCGATATCGCCCGTAGATAGGTTCGCTAAACCGAGATCCGCGCTAGAAATCCAGAGTTGAGCGGTCGTGAAGATCACAGGCAATAAATGCGTTTTAGTTCCTTCAAACAACTCCTTGTTCTGGGATAGCGCCTCCAAATAACCATTGAGCCCTCTCAATACCTGGGTTACAGCATCCTCTATCGCTCTTCCGCTTTCCCCCTTGTCATCCCCCGGCTTGGTGCCACGCACCTCAACACCGAAATGATACGCATCCTTTAGAGGGGTTAGATTGCTGACGATAGTCATAGGAGGTCGGACTTGAGTCCCCTGAAACACTGTTTCTACTAATAGTGAATCAATGCCCTTAGGTTGATTCCTTCGGACGCGCGGCGCGTGAACAAAACACCAGTCCGATAGCGCAGGGTTCGCGCGCTTGCACTCACAGATTAAGTAGAAGAACGGATTCGAGGCCGATCTACTTCTCGACAAAATGAAGTCTATTCTGGTTCCGGAGCCTTGCACTTCTACAGGGACTTCCGAAAAGAGGAAGGTCCATCGAGAACGTTCATCTACGTCGACCTTCTTTGCCAGATTCTCAGCGATTTTAAGTACACTAAATTGGAACCCATAACCGTGACGATTCAGGGTCTTTTGAAACGAATTCCTCAGTTGCTCAACCTGTTTGTCGGTCATCTCCGGTTTCACAGTTTCAGCATACGATATATGTACAAATCCTAAAACGGTAAAAGAAACCTCACGTACGCTCTTGGCCGAGTGAGGTTAGGATTCTTGCCGATCGGCAACGATTCACCTGGCTCCGTTAGGAGCCGAATGTTTATAGCTAAAGGTCGATTAGGAAATTCAAAGCTCCTTTAGGAGCGAAATGTGAAGCGGCGATATTTCGCTCCTAAGAGCTCCATTTTCAATTAGGCGGCGGGATCTATAAATATCTCGCTCCTAACGGAGCGAAACCACGCCCCCGATCTGCCCTCCCTCACGGTCGGGCTTCTGATACAACTTGCTTTGTGGTAAATCTCTTCGCCATGAAACGTCGCACATTTGCCACCGCACTGATTTCGCTTGTTGTTCTTTCCCTTTTCTCATTCGTGATTCCAACCGGCGCGCAACGAAGCAATCAACGTCAACGCACCACCCAGCCGGCGCAACGGCCATCGGCCTCGACGCGCTCGCCGCGCGATGAAGCCCTCTGGCAACGCGCGCTGGCCATTCATCGGCGGGCGATTGTCATCGACACGCACAACGACGTAACCACGCCGATGACAAACGACGATTACGATCTCAGCGGGAATCCGCCCGCCCCTTATCGCACCAGCCTTGAACGGATGAAGCAGGGCGGCCTCAACGCCGAGTTCTTTTCGCTCTACATCAAACCGTGGTACGTGCAACACGGAGGCGCCGCGCGGCGCACTCTCGATATGATCGATTCGGTTTATCGCGCGGTTGAGCGGCATCCGAACGACCTCATGTTTGCCACCACCGCGGCGGACATCAGGCGCGCAAAGGCGCAAAACAAGATCGCCTGCCTGATGGGCATCGAGGGCGGACACGCGATCGAAAATTCTTTGCCGACACTGCGCGAATTCTATCGACTGGGCGTGCGTTACATGACGCTGACCTGGAACAACACGAACGATTGGGCGGACGCCGGACGTGGCGAAAGAAAGAACAACGGCCTGTCAGATTTCGGTAAAGAAGTAGTGCGCGAGATGAATCGCCTGGGGATGCTGGTCGATGTCTCGCACGTTTCCGACAAGACGATGAGCGACGCCCTCGATATCTCCAAAGCCCCGATCATTGCTTCACATTCATCCGCGCGCGCGCTAAGCAACGTGCCGCGCAACATCCCTGACGATCTACTCAGACGCATCGCGAAGAACGGCGGGGTGGTCCAGATAAATTTCTACAGTCTGTTTGTCGATCAGAAGACCGTCGCGCCGCAGAGTGACGCGCGAGGCGAGAAGTTGAAAACGCAGCAGGAAGCGTTGAGCGTGAAATACGCAAACGATCCTGAGCGGCTCTCGGAAGAAAGTGACAAGCTCGAGGCGCAATATCCGCTACCACCCTTGCCGCTTTCTAAATTGATCGATCATATCGACCACATTGTGAAAGTCGCCGGCATCGATCACGTCGGGCTTGGGGCTGATTTTGACGGCGCCAATGATTTTCCTGAGGGCGCGCGCGATGTTTCGATGCTGCCTAACATAACTTATGAATTACTGAAGCGCGGTTACAGCGAACAGGACATCGAAAAGATTCTCGGTGGGAATTTTCTGCGAGTCTTTGCTGATGCCGAGATCGTGGCGCGGAAGATGAGCCGGACGATTAGTGGCGGTGGTAGTACGCGAAGAATC
>DASWQK010000189.1:0-18836 GCA_036403735.1 Pyrinomonadaceae bacterium | reverse complement strand
GCGACCTCTTGCGCGCGAGCAGCGCGCTTGCCGGGGTCTTCGCGGTTCATCTCCGAGTTAACAAAAGCGATGCTGAGAAAGACAGAGTTCTGCAGGTCAACGTTGACTTCCTTTTCCTGATACTTGTCCATCAAATCCTCGCGGAGCTTGGCGACCTCGGTCAGCCTTTTCACCAACCCGTTCGAGCACGCCTGAGAAAAACATACCGCGCACAGGACCAGAGCAATGAAGACTGTTTTCATTCTCGAAGGCACTGGTATTTCCAGTCTCGTTTCTAAACCCGGCTTCGGCTCTCCAGGTTCTGCTTGATTCTCTCGGCGGTTTTTGGCCCAATGCCATCCACTGTTTCCAGGCCGCCGCCGGCGACGAATTTCCGTAATTCATCCAGCGATGCGATTTTGAATTTCTGGTGCAGCATCGCCGCTGTCTTTGGCCCAACGCCGGGCAGTTCCAGCAGATCCAGCACCGTAGCGGGAGTCTCAGCCGTCAATCTTTCCCAGGCGTCGAAGGTGCCGGTTTCGACAAGCTCAACAATTTTTCCGGCCAGGGCTTTGCCGACACCGGGAATCTCCAGCAAACCTGACAGGCCTTGCTCGGCGACAATTTCTTTCATTTGCGTGGGCCAGGTTTCGATGGCTTCGGCGGCCATGCGGTAGGATCTTAGTCGGAACGAATCCTCGCCGCGGACTTCCATCAGGGAAGCCATGCGATTAAAGCGGCGGGCGATTTCTTCGTTGGTCATGGTTGTGTCGGTGCGGGTGAGCGAGGCGAAGACGTCCTTCCCTTGTTCACCTCGGCTTCACTAGTCTCCTGATTTCAGTTTTTCTCTGCGCAGTCTCGGCGACCTCTGCGACTCCGCGTTGAATATTAGCTTGAAAACACTTACCGCGGAGGCGCCGAGAAGGCAAAGGAGGCGCAGAGAATTTCAAATCAGGACCTCACCCGGTCTTCTGATTCATTTAGCTCGGGAATCCTAAATCCTGCCTCTTGAATAGTAAATGGCCGCAAGCTCGCGATCTGCGCGTGGGCGAGAATTCCTGCAACTAATTCAAGGCTGAGGTCACTTACTTGCAGGTAAATAACTCGTAGCCGACAATGCCGGGTGACAAGATTCATGTCGCCGGCGCAACCCTGTTTCAAATAAGGCGGAGGATATCATGAAGAGCGATCGCAAAATCCTGAAGTGGTGCGGAGCAATTATTAAGAACACGCAAATCAGATTAGTCGTAGTGCTCGGACTGCTGGCATTGTTCTGGGCCTGCTATCCGGTGGCCGATACGAGTTATTCAAACCCACAAGAAACAGGCACCGGTCAATGGTTAATCGAATTCCGCACCGGAGAAACCAAAGTCCACATCGAAATGCGCTATGAGCACAAGAGTGAAAAAGGCACGGGCTTCAGCAGTCACGGGTTCCAGATCGATCCTTCACAATTGTCCGGACTGACGCGCGAACAGGCGATGTCGGGCGGCACGCACGTTCAGTTTCAATTGAAACGCGATGCGGGAACATTCAATTTTGACGGTTGGTTCAAGGAAGGCAACGGTTCGGGGCACTTCACGTTCATGCCTGATCGTACATTCGCTTCTAACTTGACTTCACAAGGTTATGGCTCGCCGACAGACGAGCAGTTGCTTTCGCTCGCCATGAGCGATACGGGCTTTGCTCTCATCAACGAACTCAAATCGCAGAGTTATGAGCGACCAACGCTCAATCAACTGGTTGATTTGGGAAACCACGGCGTCAGCGCTGAATATGTGCAGGGTCTGAAGTCCTACGGCTACCAGGTGAAAACGATCGACAATCTGGTGAGGATGAGAGATCACGGCGTCACTCTCAAGTTTATTAGTGAGATGGCCGCGCTCGGTTATAAAAATCTCGAGCCGGATGGCCTGATTCGCATACGCGATCACGGCGTCACACCTGATTTCATCAACGAAATGGTGGCGGCGGGGTATCCGCAGCTTTCGGTGGACGAGTGGGTCGCGCTCCGCGATCACGGCGTAAACACAAAGTTCATCAAAGAACTCGACGCGCTTGGTTATTCTCGCCTGCCGGTAGATCAGTTGAGAGACATGCGCGACCATGGCGTGACCCCGCAGTTCATCCAGGAGCTGAAGCAAGCTGGTTACGACAAGATCGCGGTCGATCAGTTGATCAGGCTGCGCGATCACGGCGTCAGCGCGCCTTACATTCAGAAGATGAAAGACCGCGGCCATACGGGTCTGAGTTTGGATGAATACATCAGCCTGCGAGATCGCGGCAGCCGAGATTAGATAAACGTCCAGGTGGCATGGGCGTCGCGCCCGTGAGCTCACGCGCAAGATGTGCGTGCCACGTCAAACCACGACACCCCTCGTAATGGCTCAGCTTGACATTGGCCAGGCTGAGCCATTACTACTCTCAGGCATCCAATATGGACAACCAATGCTCTAAAGATTTCTCCTCACCACCAATAAAATCGAGGTCAATATGAAACTTAGAAAACTTGGGTCGGCGCTAATCGTCGCGCTCTTTAGTCTACAAACTCTGCAACTGACCGCGCGCGCCGACGAAGGCATGTGGCCTTTTAATAATGTGCCGCGCGCCGAAATCAAGAAGAAATACGGATTCGATATCACTGATGCCTGGTTGAAGAAGGTTCAACTGGCGTCAGTGCGATTCAACAGCGGCGGCTCAGGCTCGTTCGTTTCCGCCGACGGTCTGGTGATGACGAATCATCACATCGCGTCCGACGTGCTACAAAAGATCAGCACGCCGCAGAAGGACTACATCAAAGATGGATTCTATGCGTCGACCCGCGACCAGGAAGTCAAAGCGCCCGACCTGGAATTGAATCAACTTCTCGCGATCGAAGACGTAAGCGCGCGAATCACCGGCGTGGTGAAACCGGGAATGACGCCGGCGCAAGCCAGCGCTGCGCGCAACGCCGAGATCAATAACATCTCGGAAGAAGCGTCGAAGAAAAACGGCATGCGCAACGACGTGATTCCGCTTTACCAGGGTGGCCAATACAATCTGTACACCTACAAGAAATACACGGACGTGCGTCTGGTGTTCGCCCCTGAATTCGAGATTGCGTTTCTGGGCGGCGATCCGGACAACTTCGAATATCCGCGCTACGATTTGGATCTCGCGCTATTTCGCGTTTACGAAAACGATCAGCCAATTCATCCGGAATACTTTTTCAAGTGGTCGCCGCAGGGCGCCACCACGGACGATTTGGTTTTCGTCTCGGGGAATCCCGGCCGCACAAACCGGCTGGACACCGTGGCGCATCTCGAATATCTGCGCGACTTCGGCGTTCCGCTCCTGTTGAGCTACTTGAAGCACCAACACGACATGCTCACGAAATACAGTTCGCTCAGCGCTGAGAATGAACGCCGCGCGCACGAAGATCTATTTGGGATCGACAACAGCCTGAAAGCTTATATCGGTGAAGAGGGCGCGCCGGGTCGCGGCGGTTTGAAAGATCCACCGGTGATTGCGTCAAAGAAAAGAGTCGAAGACGAATTGCGCAAAGCGGTGGCCGCGAATCCGAAGATGCAGGCCGCGTACGGCGACGCCTGGGACGCGATTGCAAAGGGACGTAAAGAGCAGCCTGCGTACGAAAAAGAGCGGCGCTTCCTCGAATCACAGTGGGGATTCAATTCGGGATACTTCGATACCGCTCGCGACCTGGTGCGCATGGCTGAAGAGAGCGCGAAGCCGAATGCGCAGCGTCTGCCCGAATACACCGACGCCAATCGTGAGTCACTCGAACAGAATCTTTTTTCTCCCGCGCCGATCTACGATGACTTTGAAAAGATGAAACTTACCGACAGTCTCACGATGATGCGCGACGAGATGGGCGCAAACCACGAGATCGTCAAGCGGGTCCTGCAAGGCAAAACCCCGGAAGCGCGCGCCGCCGAACTCGTAAGCGGCACGACGCTGAAAGATGTCGTGACGCGCAAGAAGATCGCAGCCGGCGGGACGCAGGCCATCGAATCCTCGAGCGATCCGATGATTCAGCTGGCGCGATCGATCGACAAAGAAGCGCGCGCCGCTCGCAGACGATATGAGACTGAGGTCATCGCCGTCGAGCGCACGAACTATGCAAAGATCGCGAAGGCCTTGTTCGAGTTGAAAGGCGCGAGCACGTATCCCGACGCGACTTTCACGCTGCGGCTTTCGTACGGAACGGTAAAAGGCTACAAAGCTGACGGCAAGACGTACACCCCGTTCACTGACTTCGCGGGCCTGTGGAAGCATGCCGCGGAGCACGGAGATAAATATCCATACCACATTCCCGATAGTTGGGAGCGCGCCAAGTCTTCACTCGACATGAAGACGCCGCTGAACTTTGTTTCCGATGCCGACATCATCGGCGGCAATTCCGGCTCACCGGTCATCAACAAGAACGGCGAGATCGTCGGACTGATCTTTGACGGCAACATTCAATCGTTGCCGGGCGATTTCTACTTTGACGATTCAGTCAATCGCTCGATTTCCGTCGACGTGCGAGGCATGTTCGAAGCACTGCGGAAGGTCTATCACGCGGACGCGATTGTGAGTGAGTTGATGAAGGGTTGAGCCGCTTTCGGCGGCAAAGCCACAACCCGCTAGTGTCTTAGTTTCGCCAGCGGCGTTAGAGTACCGACTTTAGTCGGGCTTTTTAGGGCAGATCAGAAAGCCCAACTAAAGTTGGTACTCTGACACCCGTCAAATTCAGACACTACCCAGGAGCCTCCCTCCTTGCTCCTGCGTCGGTCTGTCGGTTAAGCTAACTCTACCAATCTTCCCTTCAAAACTCTCCTTCGCAGTGAATCGATGAATGATTCACCTGAATTGTGTTTATCGAGTGAAAGGAACCAAAGATATGAAAAAAATTCTACTGGCTTTGATAATCATTATTGCGGCGGTGAGCCTGGCTGCCGCTGACACGATTTACTTGCGCGACGGGCGCACGATCCGCGGAACGTTGCTCGGTTTTGTGAATGGCCGCTTCGTCGTGCGCGTTGAGCAGCGTTATGCAACCGTGAATCCCGATTCAAGCAGCGCCCGGATGCGCACCAGCGAAGGTGACATTCAATATTTTCGCCCGGAAGAAGTCGATCGCATCGAGATCGAAGGGCGCACGATTGATGAAGCGCGTACTGAATCGCGCAGCGTGCAAGTAACGCTGGATTCCAATTGGACGGACAGCGGGATCTATTTGCGCCGGGGTGAGCGGGTTCAGGTAAGTGCCACTGGAGTTATCACCGTCGGCCGTTCGCGCATAAGTCCAGACGGCTTGCGCTCGAATGATCCAACCGCGCCGCTACCGAATGCTTCCGAAGGCGAGTTGATTGGCGCGATTGGGCGGGATCCAAGCGCACCGATCGTCGAACTCGGCAGCAATCGCGAGTTCACCGCCGACCGCAATGGCCGACTTTTCCTGACGGCCAATCGTGGTTCGTTCGCTGACGCGCGCGGCGCGTTCACCGTGCAGATTCGCCGGCAAAGAGATCTGAACACGCGCGACGCTGAAGAAGATCGCGGCGACACGGGAATTCGTTCGCGCGGCCAGGACAACAGCGATCGTAATCGTGATCGAGGTCGTAGCCCGCGCGAGATCACGATCAATGTGCCGGCCACTTCGCGTGGCACTGACGCCGGCATCGACGTGCGCAGCGGAGATCAGATCACGATCTCGGCAACGGGCACAATTACGGCCGGTCGGCGAGTTGGCGACGTGGGCCCGGACGGCGCGCGCAGTACCGGAATCGGTATAAATGTGCGGCCGCTCCCAACTGCCGGTGTTGGTGCGCTCATCGCCTACATTCGCATGCCGAATGGTCAGCTAAGCCAGGCTTATCTGATCGGCAGCAATCTAACCACGACTGTGCCGACAGATGGCCGCCTGATCCTGGCAATCAACGATGACGACTACAGCGACAACAGCGGAAGCTTTAGCGTGAGGATTAGGTACTAGGTCGTTTGTGATTGAGAAGGCAAGAGGCGCCGTTCGCGAAAGCGGGCGGCGTTTCTTTTTTTGAAAACTCAGATGGTTTGATGAAGAAGATGACTTGCGGTGACTTAAGACTTTCAAGTCGAATTACGCTGCTTGCACCTCAACGTACTCGATGCTTGATGAAGGCTGAGGGATTGCTTGGTTGTCCTGCCGCATACCGTCGATGTGAAATTCAATAGCCTCTTCGATCAGCCGCAGGACTTCGGCTCGGCTTTCAGCCACGGCCACGCATCCAGGTAAGTCAGGGACGTAAGCTCCAAAGCTGGCTTCACCTTCTTCGACTATGACGGCGTAGCGCATGCCTTTTATTGCTCCTATTTCTTCAATCCAGCTTGTGCTTCAAACTTCAACGTGCCCGGTGGTACATCGAGGCTCGGCTTCCCAGAAACAGTAACAGTGCCTGGCTTGTTCGAGTTCCTTAGTTGTCGGTGACTCCCCTTCGTTCTCGCCAAATACCAACCATCTTCTTCAAGAAGCTTGAGGACCTCCTTGACCTTCATTCGTAGATGATAGAGCAAAACTCCGCCGCTTGGAAGACAGGCGGATGCTGCTAGTCGTCACGGTTGAGATCATAGTAGGGTTACTGACATGAACCTGCTTAGACCACCGTGCGACGATGGCGTAATGAGCTCGCGCAAAGCCGCGAGCACCCGGTGCGGCAAAGCTCAACGCCGGTGGACACTCGCGGCGACGATTCTCGGTTCGAGCATGGTCTTCATCGACGGCACGGTGGTTAATGTCGCGCTGCCGGCCTTACAAACAAAACTGAATGCGACCGCGACCGACGTGCAATGGGTCGTAGAAGCGTACACATTGTTCCTCGCGGCGCTTTTGTTGTTCGGCGGATCGCTTGGCGATCGATTTGGCCGCAAGAAGATTTATGCGATTGGGGTTGCGGTCTTCGCGCCCGCATCTATTTGGTGTGGCATCGCGCCCAGCATTCACCAACTAATCGTCGCGCGCGCCGCTCAGGGCGTGGGCGGGGCGCTGCTGGTTCCCGGAAGTCTTGCGATCATCAGTGCGACATTCTCGGAAGAAGATCGCGGCCGGGCGATCGGCACGTGGTCCGGAGCGACGGCGATTACGACTGCGCTTGGACCACTGCTGGGCGGTTGGCTGATCGAGCACGTCTCGTGGCGAGCGGTCTTTTTCTTAAATGTTCCATTGGCGCTGGCTATCATCGTGCTCGTCATCTTGTTCGTGCCTGAGAGTCGGGACGAAGAAGAGGCCGGGCGCCTCGACCTGATTGGGGCAGCCCTCGCAACTCTATCGTTGGGCGGCGTTGTCTTCGGCCTGATCGAATCGTCACGTTTGGGATTTCATCATCCAATCGTGATCGCGACCTTGATTGGCGGTGCGCTGCTCGCAGTGATATTCGTGGTTGTTGAAGCGCGCCTGCGAAGTCCGATGATGCCGCTGACGCTTTTCCGCTCGCGCAATTTTGCCGGCGCGAATCTGCTCACTCTGTTTCTGTATGCGGCGCTGGCGGGAACGCTCTTCTTTCTGCCGCTCGACTTGATCCAGGTGCAGAAGTATTCGGCGACAGCCGCCGGCGCGGCTTCGCTGCCTTTCATTTTGATCATGTTCGGCTTGTCGCGTTGGTCGGGCGGGCTAGTGAAGCGCTATGGCTCGGAACTGCCTTTAGTTATTGGACCAATCATCGCCGGCATCGGGTTCGCTCTCTTCGTTCGACCCGGTGTTGAAAGTAGTTACTGGACCGCGTTTCTGCCGGCGATAATTGTCCTTGGACTCGGCATGGCGATTAGTGTCGCGCCGTTGACGACGACGGTAATGAACTCGGTCAGCGAGAGTCGCGCCGGCATTGCCTCAGGCATTAACAACGCAGTCTCGCGCACCGCCGGCCTGCTCTCGATCGCGGTGCTCGGCCTGATCATGTTTCATACTTTCAATAGTTGTCTGGATCAGCGGCTTAATCAAATGAATGTCGCGCCCCAGGTGCGGCAGGTCTTGAACGATCAGCGCACAAAGTTGGCCGCCGCGGAAATGCCCGCAGACATCGATGAGGAAACACGAGCAGCAATCAAGCAGGCGATTGACGAATGCTTCGTCAGCGGTTTTCGCTGCGTAATGATTTGTGGCGCGGCGCTGGCGTTCGCCAGTTCGCTGATGGCATGGCTGCTTATTCGCAGTCGATAAGGTCAGGTGGCGATGATTAGCGTCCTGAATCGAACTTCGCCGCGGCTGGTCCGTTCTCTGCGTCACCGCAGTGAGTACTTCAAGCGAGGATTCACCGCAGAGAATCAGAGGTCGCCAGACCGGGCAGAGCGAAACCGAAATCAGGATGCAACCAATTCGCATTACCTTACGGCAATCACGCGGGCTATCTTGGTAGTACGCCCAGTCTGAACAGATTCCGCTAACTCACCGAGATCGACAATCGATTTGGCAGAGGGAGAGATGCTAATGACCAAACGTGATACTCCGTTAATTCTGATAGTCGAGGATTACGCGGATACTCGCTATCTTCTCGCGGCCTTACTGCGCTCGAAAGGCTACATGGTGGTTGAAGCCGGCGACGGCAAAGAAGGGGTGCGGCAGGCATATCGAGTGAACCCCGATCTAATCCTGATGGATCTGGCCTTACCTGAACTCGACGGCGTCGAAGCGACCCGCCAGTTGCGCCAGCGTCACATGCTTTCGCGGACGCCGATTTTTGCCGTCAGCGCGTTCGCTACTTCGGACGTCAAGCGCGACGCGATGGAGGCCGGCTGCACGGAGGTATTCTCGAAGCCACTCGACATCGAGCCGTTTCTGGGAAGGGTTCGAGCCACGCTGAACGCCTAAGCGAACTTGCGCCATAAGCGGGTCTAAGTTGAGACCCGGCGTGGAAAAAGATCGATCCACGAATCAACACGAAGATATTTGTTTGTGGTATTTCGGGTTGTTTCGTGGATCGTTTTGTCTATTCTGGCGGCAACGGGGATGTTCACGCTCTCAACCCAGTGATACAATCCGCCGCCAATGAACTGCCCTCGTTGCCAGAAAGAAATTCCCAACGACGCGTCCTCATGTTCAGCCTGTGGTCTTTCATTCGATGACGCGACCCAAAAGCTGGAATCTCATCCTCCATCAGCCAGAGCTGGCGACAAGCAATCCTCAATTTCATTCGATTCGATCGATAACGCGCGATTTATTCCGGGCACAATTCTCGGCGACCGCTATCGCATCGTCGGTCTGCTCGGCAAAGGCGGCATGGGCGAGGTCTATCGCGCCGACGATCTGAAACTCAGCCAACCGGTCGCACTTAAATTTCTGCCGGATCACCTGCTGAGCGACGGCGCTGCGCTGGCTCGCTTTCATCGCGAAGTGCGCGTCGCGCGCCAGGTCTCTCATCGAAACGTCTGTCGCGTTTATGACATCGGTGAAGTCGATGGGCGGCATTTCCTTTCGATGGAGTTTATTAAGGGCGAGGAGCTCTCTTCGTTGCTGCGCCGCATTGGGCGACTGCCCGAAGGCAAGGCGCTGCAACTCGCGCGGCAGATATGCGCCGGATTAGCAGCCGCTCATGACGTTGGGTTTCTCCATCGCGATTTGAAACCCGCAAACATAATGATCGATGGAGAAGGAAATGCTCGAATTCTCGATTTTGGTTTGGGCGGTCTGGCCGAAGAATTTGCCGAGGAAGAAATTCGTGCAGGCACGCCCGCCTACATGTCTCCGGAACAGATCGAGGGAAAAGAACAAACAGTTCAGAGCGATATTTATTCACTGGGCCTGGTGCTGTATGAACTGTTTACCGGCAAGCGGGCTTTCGAAGCGCCTTCGCTGAATGAATTGATCAAGTTGCGTCGCAGCAACACGGCGCCAACAACTCCGACTTCGATAGTTAAAGGTCTCGATCCGCTAATTGAAAAAATCATCGATCGATGTCTGCAAAAAGATCCTGAACAAAGACCTGCATCGGCGCTTCAGGTCGCTGCGGCTTTGCCGGGAGGGGATCCTTTAGCAGCCGCGCTCGCTGCCGGTGAAACACCTTCGCCGGAGATGGTCGCGGCCGCGCCGACTGAAGGGGTGCTCAAACCTCTGATCGCCGTCGGGCTGCTGGCAGGCTTTGTGATTGTAATGGCGGTTTCGCTTTGGCTGACGAAGTATGCCGCGATCTATCGTTACTCGCCGCTGGATCAATCTCCGGAGGTTTTGCGGGCGCGCGCGCAAGACACAATGAAACAGCTCGGGTATACAGATCCGCCACTCGACACCGCGGACGGCTTTGTTCTGCTCGATGGTTATCTTCGTCATATCGAGGCGGACGATCTATCTGTTTCCCGATGGGACCGGCTCCGAATCGAAGCCAGTGGGCCATATCGCTTTTGGTATCGCCAGAGCCCGAGGTACTTCGACACTACCGAGCCGATTCAAGTTGACAAACCAGCGCTTGATGTTTCCGGCATGAGCAGTCTGTATCTGGACATGCAAGGAAAACTTCATTGGTTGACCGCTGTTCCGCCGCAACGTGAGCCGCCGGAAAACGCGAATCCATTTGATTGGTCGATTGCTTTTCGCGCCGCCGGGTTGGATCTAGCGAACTTTCAACCGACGGCTTCGTCCTGGGTGCCGTTGCACGCTTACGATGCGCGCATGGCCTGGGATGGACCCGACCCGCGACATCCGGAAGTTAAGGTCCATGTCGAAGCCGCGTCGTTCCACGGACGGCCCGTTTATTTCGAGACAATTTATCCGTGGGAGCCGCCTGCGCGGCAGGAACTTTCACCGGAGAGCCGAAGCGACCGGGTGCTCACGATAATTCTGATCGCGGTCTATTTGTTCGTGCTGATCGGAAGCGCGCTGCTTGCGCGCCGCCACCTGCGCCAGGGACGCGGTGACCGGCGCGGCGCGACGCGAGTGGCGATTTTCTATTTCATTCTGCGGATGTTGGTTTGGTTATTTGGCGATCACCACAACGGCTGGCTCAATTATGAGTTCGAAATCTTTTTTCTCGCCATGGCCCGGGCGGTTTTTACCGCGGCTTTTCTTTGGGTGCTTTACATCGCGCTAGAGCCATTCATCAGGCGACGCTGGCCGCAGCGAATAATTTCATGGAGCCGTTTGCTGGCCGGCAACTTGCGCGATCCATTGATCGGTCGTGATGTATTGATTGGAGCTGTTTTCGGTTCCCTAATGATCCTTACTACCATCATTAGTTTCGTTTCGCTGCGTTGGATGGGACTTCCGCCCGAGCTGCCGTTGAATCCGGGCAGTCAGGAAATCGGCGTCCACCTATTCTTTACCAAGTTCACTTCTCAGGTTACTGCGGGATTGTTTCTTTCATTCTTCTCATTTTTCATGCTGTTCGTTTTTGTGATCGTGCTGCGTCGCGAACGCCTGGCATTGGGCGCTTTGTGGCTACTCGTCACTCTTTTCAGCATCTTGATCACTCATGGAAGTTTCGCGATGATTCCAGTGATCGCTCTCTATTCACTGATGGTAGTGTTTGTGCTTTACCGCTTTGGTCTCCTGGCGATTGCCTTCACGTTATTCGTCAGTCACCTGTGGGTTTTCTTTCCCGTCACGACGGAATTAACAGCCTGGTATGCAACCGATTTCGCGATTGCGCTGGCAATCTGCACGGCGTTGACTCTCTACGGCTTCTACACGAGCCTGGCAGGACAATCGTTGTTTAGCGGAAAGCTTCTGGAAGACTAGTCAGCGGTTCGAATCGGTTTTGCCTGGTGGGCAGTGACCTGATTTGATGTGGCCCGCGCACCTTCGGCGTGGATGTTACGGAAGGGACGCCCGGGCCACATTTTCGGGCGTGGCCACCGCCGAAGCGCTCGCTTCTCTCTCGATTCAAATCACTAACCGACTTGCGCGCATGTTTGAGCGGGCGGGCCACCAACACCGGACAGGGCGCTTGCCGCAAGACGCGATCGACATTTGATCCAAACAAGGTGAGAAGTCCAAAGCCGGCGCCTTGCGCGCCGATGCACACCAGATCGATTTCGTTTCGTTCCGCGTAATGAATGATCTCGCGATACGGTTGGCCCTCACTCACGACATTCTTGATCTTGCACCACAAGTGCGCTTCGTCCGGCACGGCCTTTTGCAAACGGCGCGCGGCCTTGTGATAGACGCCTTCACTGCCCAGCGGATACCAGGAAATTTCAGGCTCGTTAAGCGTAAATGGCGGCAGCACATGCAAGAGATGTAATTCAGCCTGATACTCCTGAGAAATCAACAAACCCAATTTCAGCGCCTGTTCAGAGTGATCAGAAAAGTCGAACGCGACCAGCACACGTTTCAATCCGATCTGGCGCCCATCGCCTTCGATCCAATCGCGCTCATCGCTGTGAATTACCATGACCGGGCACGGAGCTGTGCGGCTGACGGCCTTGTCCAAAATGTTGGAGCAGCGGAAAGAGACAAGCTAACGGGCTCGCTCCAGATCGGATCGACTTTTTGGACAAAGCCAATCAACACCAAACCACGAACTCACACGAACCAGGAATCACGAAATGCGATTCGCTTACAAGGGCAGTCTCAAACGCGCCTCGCACCCATTAACATCGTCACGATTCTCGAGCGTGAGAGCGCCGCCGTGTGCTTCGGCAATCTGGCGAGAGAGCACGAGCCCGATGCCCGAGCCGGAAGTTTTGGTGCTAAAGAATGGCACGAAAAGATTGGCGGTATTGGCGAGTCCCAGCCCCTCGTCTTTGACGCATACGATCACCTGACCGTTCTGCCGGGCCCAGCCAACTTCGACCGCGCCATTTGTTTCGAGCGAGGCATCAACTGCATTACGAATCAGATTGATCAGCAACTGCTCCAATTGCACTTTGTCGGCACGGACGACAATGTCGGGGCCGTCGAGCACTTTAACCGGCAAGCGCGTCTCAAGCGTGGCGACCCGTTGGACCAGTTCGCCGATGTTCAGAGGTTCAAAACGCGGTTGCGGCAAGCGCGCTAGTTTCGAATACGATTCAACGAATCGCGCCAGTGAATCAGCGCGCGAGGAGATAACTTCGAGACCGCGATGCACGTCTTCTCGCCAATCGGGAGGCCGCGGCTCGCGTTGGACCAAATCAGCGAGACTGCCGGCCACCGACTTGATCGGCGCGAGCGAATTATTCAGCTCATGACCCAGCACCCGCAGCAGTCGCTGCCACGCGGAACGTTCTTCTTCGCGCAGCGTCTGACTCAAATCAGTCAACACGAGCAATTGATGCTGCATGCCGCCTTCACGAAAAGTGCCGCGGCGAATCTCCCAACGCCCCACGCCGCCGGGAAATACCATCTGCATCGTATATGGACCAGTATCAACGTGACCGTTGAGGCAGGCGGCGAGTCCAAGCTCCTCGCTGGTACGGCCCAGCAGTCGCGTCGCCGGTTGAGCCAACAGTTTTTCTCCGGCCCGATTTACCAGGCGCAGTTGCTGGCCGAGATCGAAGGCAAAGACCGCGACATCGATCTCGGACATCACCGTACGCAACAGGGCCGTGGCTTCCAGTGCCCCGAGTCTTTGCCCGCGAAGTGTGGCGCCCAGATCATTTACCTCGAGCATCACCTCGCCCAGAGCATCTCCGGTGGCGGCCCGTCGGCCGCGAATTGAATAATCGCCTTCCCGGATCGCCGCGAGGATATTTGAAAGAGTTTGCAGCGGCCTGACAACGCGGTGCTTAAGATTTACGGATATCGCTAACCAAAAGAAAACGAGGAAAAGATCCACGGTCCATTGGACGCGGCCCGAGTATCCATCGAACCACAGGAGCAAAGCGCACAAGGCGACTCCGGGGAAACCCGCGGCCAGCGCTAACGCGGTAACTCTGCCTTCGAATTTAAGATGACTGCCGCGTAAGGCGGGGTCCAGGTGAGAAAATGTCGAGTCCTTCGATGGCTTTAGTGGGGTACTCACGGGTTTTATGATAACCCATACTTCTGTAAGCGCCGGTAGAGTGCGCTGCGACTCAGGCCGAGCGCTTCAGCGGCCCGATTGGCGTTCCCTTCGAATCGAGCCAGCGCTTTTTTGATCAATAAACATTCGGCGTCTTCGAGACTCATTTCTTCCAGCCGGGCCGAGACCTGCGCGGCTGGCGTGTTCTGTAGCGCCAGATCTATTGCCGTCACAGTGCTGCTGGAACTCATCAACACCGCCCGCTCAATAATGTGATCCAATTCCCGGACATTGCCCGGCCATGCATGCTGGCGCAATGCTTCGATCGCCTGCAGCGTAAACTCCATGCGTCCGCGGCGATACCGCTCGCTGTGTTGTCGCAGGAAATGATCGGCCAGGGGAGCGATATCTTCACGTCGGTCGCGCAACGGCGGCAAATGAATCTCGACCGTGTTGAGCCGAAAGATCAGGTCCTGGCGAAATTTTCCTTCGGCTACATCGCTCTTCAAATCTGCATTCGTTGCGGACAAGACGCGCACATCCACTCTGCGAGTCTTCGAAGAACCGACCCGTTCGAACTCGCCCGTCTCCAGCACGCGCAAAAGTTTTGCCTGCAGGTTCAGCGGCACGTTGGAAATTTCATCGAGAAACAGTGTGCCGCCGTCCGCTAATTCAAACCGGCCGATGCGATCGGTCTTCGCATCTGTGAACGCGCCGCGCACATGGCCGAATAACTCGCTTTCAAACAGGCTCTCTGCCAAAGCGCCGGCGTTGACCGACACCAGAGGTTTTCCCGATCGGTTGGAAACCGCATGCAGAGATCGCGCGATGACTTCCTTGCCGGTGCCGTTTTCGCCGGTGATCAAAACATTGGCGTCAGCCGGACCAATTCGCCGCACTACATTCAGGACAGATTTCATGGCCGGCGATTCCGCCACGATCTGAGGAAGTTTCGCCGCCGCACTGTCATCTCGCAGGGTGAGATTTTCAGCTTCGAGCCGCTGACCGCGCCTGAGCGCCTGGGCCAATTCAATTTGCGTCCGCAGCACGGCGAGCAGACGCGCGTTGTCCCAGGGCTTTTGGATGAAATCACGCGCGCCACGACGCATGGCCTCGACCGCGACATCGACGCTGCCCCAGGCGGTCATGACCACCACGGGCAGCGTGGCATCGATGGCGTGAATCCGCGGAAGCAAATCCAAACCTTCGCTGCCGGAAGTGGTGTCACGCGCATAATTAAGATCTATCAGGACGAGATCGAAATCCTGCGACTCAACTATTTTCAGAGCGCCGGCGGGCGATGACGCGGTTACGATGTCGTAGTGTTCACCTTTGAGCAGCAGGCGCAACGCGGCGAGCACGTCAACCTGATCATCGGCAATTAGAATTTTAGGCATCGAAGAGATCGAAAGCACTTATTCAGAACGCAAGGCCACCAGCGGATCCAGCCGTGCGGCCCGTCGCGCGGGCACATAGCACGCAATCAGTGCGGTCACGTTCGCACAAACAATCAACAGTAAAACGGCTACGACGCCGAGCAGGAGAAAAAGCAGCGACCGAGCACTTGATAGTTATATCGGCTGCGGTCATTCAATTCAGCCGGGCTGAAAACTGCCGGCACCCAAATGTCGACGCGGTCAGCCTCGTTCGCCGCAAACGGAAACTGAAAGTCATTCGGCATTATCCCGACCACTACATAGGCCTGGCCGTCGAGATTCACGACGTGGTTGATCAAACCCAAGTCAGAGTTAAAGCGCGTCCGCCAAAAACGAGTGCTCAGGACGGCAACCCGTTCGTGCCCCGCAGAATCGTCGCCCGGAATTATTGTTCGGCCTGCGAAAGGCTGCACACCCAGGAGTGGGAAGAGGTCGCCCGTCACTCGCGCGCCACTTACACGTTGCGGCTCGCTAACGCCGGTAAGATTAAATGGCGCGCGTTGAAACGCAGCGAGGTTGGTAAAGGCACGATTCTGATTTTTATAGTCCGCGAATTCGGGCGCCGAAGCTCCCAGGCGCATCATATTCAGCGAACCGAAATTCCCCCAGATCATGACCAGCCGATCCGGCTCGTGATATGGCAGCGGTCGTAATAGCACCGCCTTAACCAAACTAAAGATTGCGACATTCGATCCGATTCCCAGGCCGAGAACCAAAATCGTCACAATGCTGAAACTGTGAGCCTTGATCAGCGCGCGTAAACCGTGTCGGATGTCCTGGAGTATGTTCATTTCGAATCATCTCGCCTTATTAACGAACGCAGATTCCGGCAATCTACCTGGGCTGCCTATTCATATCTGAGCGAATCTACCGGATCGACCTTCGTGGCGCGTCTTCCGGGAATGTAACACGCAATCAGTGCGACCAGCGTCAGCAACAAAGCGACCCCGATGAACGTTACCGGGTCTGTCGGTTTGACGCCGAAGAGCATCGTCGCCATCAGCCGGGTAAGACCAAAGGCGCCGAGCAGGCCCGCACCGATACCGACGAGTGTAAGCAGCATGCCGTGACCCAGGATCATTCGGAAGACATCGCGTGGCTGGGCGCCAATGGCCAGGCGTATGCCGATTTCGTGCGTGCGTTGAGTGACCGAGTAAGACATCACGCCGTAGATGCCGACGATTGCCAGGATCAAAGCGATGCCGGCAAAAATGCTGAGCAAGGTCAGGTTCAAACGCTCGGGCGCGACTGACTCTGCGCGGATGTCGTTCATTGAGCGAATGTTAAAGATCGGTTGATCGACGTCGACGGCCCTGACTTGTTCGCGCGCCGATCGAAGTAAGGTGTTTGGATCGCCAGTCGCTCTAAGAATTACCGTCATGCCTGAAGGCGGCGATTGAGCGGCCGCGAGGTAACCCTGCACGCGATTGGAATCCTGGCTTAAGCTTTCCATTTTTACGCGGCCAACGACGCCGACGACGGTCAACAAAGGCCCATCGGTACTGCCGCCTAAGCGAATTCGCTTGCCCACCGCTTCTTCGTTGGGCCAATAACGCCGCGCGAATTCCTCATCGATGATGACGACGTTCACTCCGGCCATCTGCTTTCGCGGGTCCGTGAGCTTGCTGAGATCCTGGCCCGACAGAAACGACCGGTCGTCATGATCGTCAAAGAATCTGCCATGCAATAACGGAATGTTCATCGCCCGAAAATAATCCGGCGTGACCGCGCAAGCTTCCATCAGGGGAATCTGGGTCCGTTCAGGCATAGGCTGGCCGTCGATCACAAAAGAAGTTTGCCAACCGTTGTTCCCCAGCGGTAAACCAGAGGCGGCAGCCGTGGCTTCGACGCCGGGTAACGTTCGAAGATTTTCCGTAAGCCGGCGAAAGAAAGTAGTGCGCTGATCTTCGTTGGCGTATTTTTTGGCCGGCAAAGAAATACTAAAGCTGGTCAGGTGTTCATAAGAGAAGCCGGGGTTCACCTGCTGCAAGTGATAGAAACTGCGAATCATTAATCCCGCGCCGACTAAGAGGACCAGGGTGCTGGCAACTTCGGCAACCACCAGCGAACTGCGCAGCCACTGCTTACGCGAAGTACCGCGTCCGCTTTCTTTTAGAGTTTCATGGACCCCCACCCGCCCGGCCTGAATTGCCGGAACTAATCCAAAAAGAATTCCAGTCAGAAACGAGACACCGATCGTGAATGACAGCACGCGCCAGTCGAGTGCGATTTCCTGTGAGCGCGGAATTGAGTTGGGACTCATCCAGAGAATGAACTGGATGCCCCAGCGGGCGATTAGCAAACCGAGTACGCCCCCAACCAGTGAAAGCAAAACACTCTCAGTGAGCATCTGCCGCACAATGCGCCAGCGCCCTGCGCCCATCGCCGCGCGGATCGCCATTTCTTTCTGACGCGCGCCGGCGCGCGCCAGCAAAAGGTTGGCGATGTTCGCACAGGCAATCAACAACACGAAGGCGACGGCGCCGAACAGGACCCAGAGCGTGCCGCGAACATCGCTGACGTACGCTTCCAGCATCGGTTGCACGCGGACACTGTCGCCGCCAACCTCGTTCGGATATTGACGATCGAGATTTGCCGCGATGTTCTTCATCTCTGCCTGAGCGGCGGCAAGAGTGACACCGGGTTTCAGACGGGCGACGCCATAGAGACCGGGATGATTTCCCCTGTTCTGCCAGCTCTGCTCACCCGAGAGCTGGCCGACCGGGACCCACATATCGACCCGGCTCGGATATTGAAAATCCTGAGGCAGCACGCCAATCACGGTATAGCTCTTTCCATTCAGGGTGAGCTGTTGATTGATGATGCTCTGATCTCCGCCGAATCGCCTTTGCCATAAACCGTAACCCAGCACTACCACGGGATTGCCGCCCGGTTTGTCTTCATCATTCGTGTACACTCTTCCAAAAGGCGCGTTGACACGTAATACGGCAAACAGATCGGCAGACACTTGCGCGGTGGGAATGCGTTCAGCATCGCCCCGCCCGGTGAGGTTGTAACTGTTGCGATTATAGACGCCGATCTTTTCAAAGACGTGATTCTGATTTCGCCAATCTGAAAAGTTCGGATACGAGATCGAGATGTCGCTCATCGACTTGCTGGTCTCGTTAAGAAAGACCAGCTGGTTAGCGTTATCGTATGGCAGCGGCCGCAACAAGACGGCATTGACGACACTGAAGATTGCCGTGTTCGCCCCGATGCCGAGGGCGAGGGCGAGGATCACGATAAAGGTAATACCCGGATTCTTCAGTAACATCCGAGCGCCATAGCGCATATCCTGCCAAAGACTATGCATTTCGTTTCTCCTTCTACTCGTATCTGAGCGCTACCAGCGGATCGACTCTGGTGGCGCGTCGCGCAGGTAGATAACAAGCAAGCAGAGCTATCAGGAACAATGCTCCTGCTACCACTGCATACGTCGAGGCGTCGTTAGCAGAAACCTCGAACAGCAGGCTTTGCAGTAATCGCATGAGGATATAAGCCCCCAACGATCCGATGGCAATGCCTGCCAGCGCGATGATCAAACCCTGCTTCAAAA